>CADBSZ010000069.1 GCA_902797525.1 uncultured Ruminococcus sp.
CAATTGCGCTTTTGCGCAATTGGAAAACGCGCCAAGCGTTTTCTCTCTGATAGAAAGTTGTCTGCTTTCTATCAGAGAATCGTATTAGTCCGAATACTGATTGAAACGCGACAAAAATGACTGTGTGCGCGGACTTTGGGGATTTTCAATCACCTGCTGCGGTGTTCCCTCTTCCTCAATCACACCGTCCGCCATGAAGATAACCTTGTCGGCAACGTCGCGCGCAAAGCTGATTTCGTGCGTGACGACAATCATGGTGCTGTCGGAGCTTTTGAGTCCCTTAATGACGTTGAGCACCTCGCCGGTCAGCTCGGGATCGAGCGCAGAGGTCGGCTCGTCAAAGCAAAGCACGTCGGGATTGAGCGCCAGCGCGCGCGCAATTGCAACACGCTGCTGCTGTCCGCCGCTGAGGTTGCACGGATATTCGTCGCGCTTTTCGGAAAGCCCGACCTTTATCAGCAATTGTTCCGCCTCGGCGTTAATCGCGTCAACCGCGTCCTTATAGGACGAAGCACCCATGTAGGAGCCGTTCTCTTTTATCTGCTCCTTGGCGAGCAGCTTGGGAGCAAGAACCAGATTTTCAAACACGGTATACTGCGGAAACAGATTAAACTGCTGAAACACCATGCCGAAGTGCAGGCGGTTTTTTCGGATTTCCCGGTCGGTTTTCTTGGACGGGTCGTCGCCGTCAAACAGCACGCTGCCATTGACGGAAATCACGCCCTTTTGCGGCGTTTCAAGGAAGTTGATACAGCGCAAAAGCGTAGTTTTGCCCGAACCGGACGAACCGATAATCGCCAGCACCTCGCCCTTTTCGAGCGAAAAGCTGATGTCCTTTAAGACCTCGGTTTTGCCGAAGCTTTTTTGAATGTTATTTACGTTTAAAAATGCCATCGCTGCTCCCCCTTAACCCTTGTAGTAATCGAGCTTTTTCTCGATGAAACGGAAAAGAAGCGTCAGCGCGCCGCAGAATATCAGGAAGAAAGCGCCGGTGTAGAAAATCGGCCAAATCAAGCCTTCTTTGGTGAAGCGCTCGGCGTTTTTTAAAATCTCACCGACCGCGATAACGCGCGCAAGCGAAGTATCCTTGACGAGCGTGATGATTTCGTTGCTCATGGGCGCGACGATACGCTTGATGACCTGGAGCAGCACGACCTTGAAGAAAATCTGGCTTTTCTTCATGCCGAGCACATAGCCAGCCTCGTACTGTCCCTTGGGAATCGCCTCAATGCCGCCGCGGTAAATCTCGGAAAAATACGCCGCATAGTTGATAATAAAAGCGATAAGCGCAGCGGTGAGACGGTCGCTGAATTTAAACGAACCGTCGGTGAGAAGCGGCGGAATGTAGTAAACGACAAAAAGCTGGAGCATCAGCGGCGTGCCGCGAATAATCCAGACAAAGGTTCTGCAAACGATTTTGAGCGGCTTGAAGCTGGACATTGAACCGAACGAAATAATCAGTCCGAGCGGAAGCGCCGCAAGAAGAGTGACTCCAAAGAGAATACAATTCTCTTTGAAGCCCTCTAACAGTTGTAGGGTAATGCTTAAAAACTGATCCATGGTTTATGCTGCGGGTTTAACGAGAAGAAGATCGGTGAGGTTATATTTCTCAGCAATTTCTGCGAGCTTGCCGCTGTCGGCAACCGCCTGAATCGCCTCGTTAACCTTGGTAAGGGTGTCGCCGCTGTTCTTTCTGAGCGCAATACCGTACTGCTCGGGAGCGAACGCCTGAGATTCAACAACCGCAAGGTCAGCATAGTCGGAGCCGTCGCGGAGAGTGCCGATGGACATAACGTAGTCAATTACGGCGATGTCGGCGGTGCCTGCCTTAACCTCGAGAAGCGCGGTAGCCTGCGACTCAACGCTTTCAAACTGCGCGTTTGCAAAGAATGCGTCGCCCTTGGCAACGTCCTCGCCTGCGGAGCCTGCCTCGGCAACAACGGATGCGTTCGCAACACCCTCGGCGGTGCTGAACTTTTCAACATTTTCTTTCTTGCAGACCATTACCTGCTTGTTTTCCATGTAGGGAACGGTAATGTCCATGTTAGCTTTTCTTTCGTCAGTGATGGTAAGACCGTTCCAAATGCAGTCGATTGCTTTGGAAGAAAGCTCGAGTTCCTTGGAATCCCACTCGATTTCCTGAAAATTCGCGGTCAGACCGAGCTGTGCGCAAACCGCTTCGGCAAATTCGGTTTCAAAACCGGTCAGCTTGCCGTCAGCGCCCTTGTAGTTCATGGGCTCAAAATAAGTGATACCGATGGTCATGCTGCCCTTATTCTGAAGATAAGTCCAGTCGTCCTCGGAAGCGGAATTGGTGGCAACAGCCGCAGTGGTATCCTCTGCCTTAGACTCGGTTTTGTTGCCTGAGCCGCCGCAGCCCGCGAATGCGGTTGCGGTCATCAGACCTGCCATTAATAACGCAATGATTTTTTTCATAGTAATTGTCCTCCAATAATGTTTTATGAATACCGGATTATGCGTGCTCGCGCACACAACAGACTTATTATACATTATCACGTTACTAAAGTAAAGCGTTTTTTGAAAAAAGTGGGATTTTCAGCCTTTTTCACAGGGGAAACACGCAGATACAAACCTGAAATCATAAAGAATTGACCTACTGCACAAACAAAGAGCGCACCCGAAGGTGCGCTCAAAGGAAAACCAATTATTTTAAATAATATGTTGTGTTGCCGATTTTGCCGGAAATACCGGTGAAGCCGGTTGCGCAGCAAACGTAAACACGCATGTTGGCTGCGCCGATAGAAGAAACAGTCAGCGTGCCGTTGGTAACATTCTTAACCTCGCCTGTTACGGCGTCAACGTATCTGCCGTTGGGAATGTTTTTGAAGGTGGCGCCGCCCGAAATAGCTACGCATGCCAGGCTGTCGGTACCGCCCTCGGTGTAACGGCGGATATATGCCATATCACCGCTGACGTAGGTGGAGGAAGTGGTGTACTGACCTTTTTGCAGCGCAGGAATTGCACGACGGATTTTGTTGAGCTTCATCAAATGCTGCGACAGTCTGGAATCCAGCGTATCCTTTACCGTGCCGGATGCAGTGTACTCGCTGAAATCAGTTGCATTCACGTCGCCCTCAAGGAAATCGCCGTAGTACGCTCTGCCGGAATTCTCCAAAGAAATTTCGGTACCCTTGTCAATCCTCTCGCCCTTTTTGAACTCAACCTCGGAACCGTAGTAAACGCACGGAATGCCGCGGAAGGTAAACATCAAATCGAGGTTTTCCGCCCATGTCTGCGTACCTCCCGTAAAACGGGTGTTCTCGTCAGGTTGCTCGGGAGCATAGTCGTGAGAGTCGACATACATTACATTATAGGTTGCGTCGTTGTAGAACTGATCAACGCCCTTGGCAAAGTTGAATGCATTGGACGCACTGCCAAACATGCGGTGCATCTGGAAGTCAATTGCTTCCATACCCGAAGCCATGGAGCGGTCGGGCGTGTGGTAGCTGATACCGTTGAGATACGCGTTCTGCGAGGTAGGCTCAAGGCTCGAGATATTCTGCTCGAAGTTATCCTCCTCGAGATAATGCTGCAGAGCGAGATTCATATTCTCGTTGACATCCTCTTTGGTGGTGCCCCAGTGCCAGCTTTGCGCCCACTTGGCGTTGGATTCCTTCCATGTGTAGAAAGGTGTGGATTCCTCGGCGTGTCCGCGGTACCAAATCTGCGTGTAACGGGTGCAGATTTCGCCAAACATCATGAAGTGCGACTTTCCTGCCGCCTTTGCCGCGTCGTAAATCTGCTCGTTGAACATAATATTCAGCGAAACACGGGGCATGTGGCGAACGGTGTCAACACGGAAGCCGTCGACGCCGCGCGCGATATAGTCGCCGTAGCAATCTACCAAATACTCCGCAACAGCGGGGTTTTCGGTGTTAAGGTCAACGCAGTCGCCTGCAATCTGGGAAAACTTGGTTGTCCAGTCGTCAAAGTTATGGCTTTGGAAATATCCCGAATGATAGTAGTTGTTGGGGTTGTAGATGTCGCTGTCGGAAATCTTATCGGTTCCGAAATCCTGAATGTCCGGCTGCGAGCCTTTGGTGTTGCCGATTTCGCCCGGATAGGTAACGTTCTTCATCAGGTTCAGACGCTGCTGATACTGTGTGCCGCCCGGCTGCGCCCAATAATCCGCCGCCGACTTCAAGCCGTAGGTGTTGAGCAAATAGTCGGTAGGAATCATGGAATCCTCAAGGCTGGAAAGATCCTTGGTGGTATCCTTGGTGAAGAGCGGACAAAAATGCGATTCACCAAAGTTGCCGGTGTGATTCCAAACAACGTCCTGATAAATCTTCATACCCTTTTCGTGCGCCGCACGAAGCAAATCGTCGAAGTCGAAATCATCGCTTTCGTAGCGCGCGTCAACGGTGGAGAAATCCATCGCGTGATAGCCGTGATAGTCATAGCCCGAAGCGTTGGTGACGATAGGTGTAATCCATACCGCGTTGAAGCCGAGCGCCTTGATGTAATCAAGCTTGTCAGCCAAGCCCTTGAAGTCGCCGCGCCACGCAGGGTCGGAATCAGGGTTGTTCGCGGTATGGTCGTCCCAGCAATGAACATTGTTGCCGGAGTCGCCGTCATAAAAACGGGTGGTCATGACAAAGTAGATGGTATCCTCACGGGCGTCGATGTCGTCGCCCTCGGGAATATCAGAGGGATTAGATTTTGTCCAGCGATTGTTTTTAAAATACCAGTCGGCGGACGCATTGGTTATTTTTTGTTCCTTGGAATACTGCTTTCCGTCCTTGTCGGTGACCAAAACGTTCACCTTGGTAATGTTGCTGACGGTGTAGTTGTACCAGTCTCCCGAAGCGGTCATCTTCTCGCCGGGATAAGACTGCGACATAGCGCTGTTGGTGGGGAGCGAATTCCAAAGATAAAGATAGGGTTGTCCTGTAAGCACATCATTGCTCACATGAATAGTAATGGTTGAAGGTGTGTCTGAAACCTCCGCGTCGTCGGAAACCTCGGCAGCAGAAACTGCAACGACTCCGACTGCAATTACAATCAGTAGAGCAAGAATGAGTGCCAAAGCTTTTTTCATTCTTGACATTGTAACCTCCGTTTATCAGTAGAGTTCGGCCAGTAATCTCTGAATAGCCGTAACGTCCTTAATGCTGATTCTGCCGTCGCCGTTAACGTCGCCGTGTGCAAGCGTTACGTTATAGCCCTTAAAGGAAGCGAGATATTTTTGGAGATAGGTAGCGTCCTTGATGTTCACCTTGCCGTCCATGTTGACGTCGCCGGTCTGATAGCTGCCGCTATCGGTGGGCTGAGTCGCCTGAGTGGGCTTGACGGTGGGCTGAGTCGCCTGAGTGGGCTTGACGGTAGGCTGAGTCGCCTCGGTGGGCTTGACGGTAGGCTGAGTCGCCTCGGTGGGCTTGACGGTAGGCTGAGTGATAGGAGCGGAGGTAGGAATATCTCCGCCTGTTGCCTTGATGGTGTAAGCCTTATTAACCGTGCTGTTATCGGAAGCCTGAACATAAACCGTTACCTGATAGTCACCCTCGGAATAAGGTGTGAAGGTGAAGGTTTTGTTAAGGGTATAATACGGAGTATTCTGCGCGCCGCTGGGATCAACAACAACGTACTTATAGAAAAGCAGGTTGGTGCCTGTTTTACCGCCGCCTGCGCCGACATTGACAGTAACGGGCGAGCCGGTTTTTACATAGCTGTTGTTGGCGGGCGCAAAGGTTTTGATAACAGGTGTGCTGAGCGCGGAGTCGTCCTCAACGGTGAGCGTGAGGGTGCGGCTGTTTTCGTTGCCCGCGGTGTCCCTGAAATCAAAGGTAATGGTATAATTACCGGTTGCAGTGGGAATCCAGGTTACGGTATTGGAAGCCGCAAAGTCGCGGATAACACTGCCGTTTACGCTGAACTTGTAGCTGACGGATTCGCCGCTGCTTGCAGCCTGCGCGGTGAGCGCAACCTCCATGCCGGTGTAAATGGAAGACGCGGGATCGGCGGAATAACCGGTTACGCGCAGAGGGCTGGTGTCATATACTTCCCACGTTTTGGCGGAATAGTCATAGATATAGCCGTCCTTTGCGGTGAGGTCGCCGGTTTTGCCGTCATCGCCGCCGGGATTAAAGATACAGTTTGCAAAGGTTTTGGACGCGGAATACATCCATACGTTGTCGCCGATGTTGGTCATGGCAGCACCCGGCCAGCTTGCATTGGTATCGCTGTTGCTGTTCCACATGTAGCAGCGCGGCTGTGACCAGTTGGCGGTATTCTTCAGATATACGGTGGTGCCGCTGCCCGAAGGAGCAGGCGTTTGGGTAGCCTGCGTCGCCTGGGTTGCCTGCGTAGCGCTTGTACCGGCTTCGGAGTACTGCGACCATGTGCCTGCCTTAAGATCATAAATCTTGCCGTTGCCGCCGTTACCGGTGTAGGTCAGGTCAGTGGTTTGATTGCCGTCGCCGCCTTCACCCTTATTAAAGATAATGTTGGCGTAATCCTTGGGCAAGGTGTAGGTGTAAACGCCGCTTTCGGAAGTGGCGGTCATTTTAACACCCGGCCAATCTGCATTTTTGTCGGAATCACTGTTCCACATATAGCAGTAAACCTGACTCCAACCGTTGTTGAGTTTGACATAGATGGTGTCGCCGCTTGCCGCGCCTACGCTTGTCGCAAGTCCCAACAGCGCGCAAAGCACCAGCGCTACGCAAAGAACAACGCTGACGATTTTGTGCTTACTTTTGATCATAATGATGTTCCTCCATATCATTATTTGAGTAGTTGTGCACTACTACTCCACTTTTACTTTTATATCATACAATAAGACAGTTTTTGCTATTTTCTTTTTTAGAAAATAAGCGATTTTTGCTCTGCCAAAATTTATGATGATTTTTTGTGCATTTTTCCTATGCGCAAAAAAGGAGCGCGCCAAAGCGCACTCCTCTGCAAATTGAAGTCGTATGACATTATGCCACGAAGAACTCGTAAAAGGCACGGTATGCCATATAAACGTCGGTTTTGGAAACAATTTCAAACGGCGCGTGCATGCTAAGCACAGGCACGCCGAGGTCGATTACGTCAACGTTCATGTTGGCGACATACTTGGCGATGGTTCCGCCGCCGCCGAGGTCTACCCTGCCCAGCTCGCCGATTTGCCACTGGATGTTGTTCTTCTCGAGCAGGCTGCGGACAGCGCCCATGTATTCCGCGGACGCGTCGGAGGTGTCATACTTGCCGCCGTGTCCGGTGTATTTGGAAATCACCACGCCGCCGTTAATATAGCAGCTGTTCTTTGCCTCAAACGCGGAAGCGTAGGTGGGATCGAACGCGGCGTTGACGTCGGCAGACAGGCAGGTGCTCTTGGACATGGCATGATAGCCTTCTACACCGTCCTGCTTGGCGAGATCATAAATAAAATAGCGCAGGAAATCGCTCTGCATACCGGTGTTGCCGTCGCTGCCGATTTCCTCCTTGTCGGTGAGATAAGTGATGCAGGTGCTGTCCACATCATTCGCGTCGAGCGCCGCCATCAGCGCGGGATATGCGCAGACCTTGTCATCGTGGCCGTAACCGCCGATCATGCTGCGGTCAAAGCCGATGTCCTTCGCCTTAAAGGAAGGCACCAGACACAGCTCGGCGGACAGAAAATCGCCTTCGGTGATGCCGTACTTTTCGTTGAGAATGGACATAACGTTGAGCTTGACCAAATCCTTGTCGTCCTCTGCCTCGGCATAGGGACGTGAGCCGACGAGCACATTCAAATCCTCGCCCGTAAACGCCTTTGACATGGGCTTTGTCACCTGCTCCTGCGCCAAATGCGGCAGCAGGTCAGTGACACAGAAGCAGCTTTCGTCCGCTTCGTCGCCCCATTTGACGTTGACGCGCGTGCCGTCGAGCTTGACGATAACGCCGTGCAGCGTCAGCGGAATTGCCGTCCACTGGTACTTTTTCATACCGCCGTAATAGTGGGTTTTAAACAGCGCGAGGTTGTTCGCCTCATAAAGCGGATTGGGCTTGAGGTCAATGCGCGGAGAATCGATGTGAGCAATCGCCAGACGCGCGCCGTTTTTGACGCCGTTTTTACCGATTACAGCCAGCGCAATCGCCTTGTCGCGGTTGACAAGATACACCTTGTCGCCGGGCTGATAGGTCGCGCCGGGATCATAGGCGGTAAAGCCTGCCGCCTTTGCTGCCTCAAGCGAATAGGCAACTGCCTCGCGCTCAACGGGAGAAGCGTTTAAAAAGGTTTTGTAGCCCTCGCAAAACGCGTCCGCCTTTTCGATTTCCTCAACGGTAAGCGCCTTTGCTTCTTTTGGCTCGTGCATCAGTTTTTCGCGCAGAAGCGCGGTCTTGGTTTTTTCTTCTGACATGTTGTACTTCCTTTCTTATATTCGATGTATATCCGTCATTCAGCATGTTCCGTTACTGCTATTATGTTACGAATAATACAATTTAATATACATATTCTTTGCGTCCTCCACACGCTGAACGTAATTGCGTGTTTCGTCGTAGGGGATGTTTTCGACAATCAGGGTTTTGCCGTCGGGGCTGATGTTGGGATCGCTCAGCCATGCTTCCACGTTGCCGGGACCGGCGTTATAGGCAGCAACGGCACATTGTTCGTCTCCGAAGGTGTCGAGATGGTGACGAAGGATGTTGCAGCCGAAGTCAATGTTTACTGCCGGATCAAAAATATCGTCGAAGGTGTATTTGCCCTGCTCGTCGCGCAGAAGCATGTAGTGCTCAAAGGTATCGTTGGTAATCTGCATCAGGCCGTATGCGCCGGCGCCGGAGCCTGCCGATGCGTCAAAGCCGCTTTCGGTGCGGATAACGGCGTACACCAGCGCAGGGTTGAGGTTATATTTGAGCGCCGAAGCATTGACATAATCACTGTAGCTGCGCGGATAGGACGCGTTTTGCACCTTTTCGCGCGTGTCCTCATGACAGCGCGCCGTGATAAAGAGAACCGCTGCAATCAGCAGCGCCGCCGCAACAATGATAAAAATCGCACTGCCGCTGCTGCTCTTCTTTTTTCCCGAATGCGCATGACGGGTTGCCATAACTTCACCCCTTTACTGCCTGTTGATAAACGGCGCGTGCTGTTGCTTTCAGCGCTTGTTCGCTGCCGTTGTTTTCAATAAAAAAGTCGGAATGTTCGCGAAAAAACGCTTCGCTGAGCTGCGCGCTCATGCGCTGCTTTGCCTGTTCCGCGGTGATGGAATCACGCGAAAGAATCCGGCCGAGACGCACCTCGTCATCGGCCAGCACCGCAATCACGCAGTCGCAGATGACATCCGCGCCCGCCTCAAACAGCTGGGGCGCGTCAAACACCACAACTCCCTCTGCCCCTCTCAGCAGTTCAAACAGCCGCGCCGTAACGAACGGATGCACCAATTTGCCGAGCAGGGCAGTGTTATCCGCTGAGGAAAACGCACGCGCCGCAAGCGTTTGGCGGTTAAGCGTGCCGTTTGAAAACAAGATATCCGCACCGAACTGTGCCGCCAGCGTTTTCAAACACGGCGAACCGGCCGTGTAAAGCTGCGCGACAATAGCGTCGGCATCAATGACTGTCGCGCCGCATTCGGCGAACACGGCGGACACGGTGCTTTTGCCCGCGCCGCTCTGCCCTGTCAGTCCGATGAGCTTATATCGCTTCAAGGTCAATCACCTCAAATCCCGCCGCACGAATCAGGCGGTTGTAAACGGCAAGTCCCACTCCCTCAATGGAGGGCAAACGGGAATAGACCGTATGAATGGTATGGTTTTCATCAATGCGCCGCAGGCAGTCAAACAAATGGTGCGCGTGCGTAAGATAGTCGCCGCGCTTGCCGAGCGAGAGGGTTTTAACCTTTAATAAGAGCAAATCCTCGTCGCAGCAAAGGGCGCACACATCCTCGCCGGCGTGGGCGTTGACATAGCGAATATACGCGTCGTCGCTGCCCTTGAGCAGCAACACGTTTGCTTTCGGCGCGTAGTGCTTGTATTTCATTCCGGGACTGGCGGCAACTGCGCCGTCAGCGAGCTTATGAAGCACCGCGTCGTCCACCTCGACCTCGCCGAGTACGGCGCGGAGCTGTTCAACGGTAATGCCGCCGGGACGGAGCACACGCGGAACATCGGTGGCCAGCGTAATAACCGTGCTCTCTACACCAACCGCACTGGCGCTGCCGTCAATCACCGCGTCAATTTTGCCCTTCATGTCGTTGAGAACATGCTGTGCGGTGGTGGGGCTGGGCGAACCTGACAAATTCGCCGACGGAGCGGCGAGCGGTGTGTTTGCGGCGCGGATAACCGCCTGCGCCGTCGGATGCGACGGAAAGCGGACGGCAACCGTGTCGAGCCCGGCGGAAACCTCGTGCGGAATCACGTCGGTGCGCTTCATAATGATGGTGAGCGGTCCCGGCCAAAAGGCGTGGGCAAGCTGTTTGGCGGCTTCGGGAATTTCACGCACCAGATGAAAGCGCTCGATGTCCTCAAACGCCGCGACGTGGACAATCAGGGGATTATCCATCGGTCTGCCCTTTGCCCTAAAGATTTTGGCGACCGCTTCGCCGTTGAGCGCGTCCGCAGCCAAGCCGTAGACCGTTTCGGTGGGAATGCCCACCACGCCGCCGTTTTTTAAAATTTCAGCGGCAACGTCGATTTGTGTATTATTTAAAACCAATGTGTTCATTAATTTTGTTCCATGCTCTCTTTGAGTTTTTCGGCACGATCGGCGGTGACAAGCGCGTCGATGACCTCGTCGAGGTTGCCGTTTAGAATATCCTCGAGTTTATAGAGGGTCAAGCCTATGCGGTGGTCGGTGAGCCTGCCCTGCGGATAGTTGTAGGTGCGGATACGCTCACTGCGGTCACCCGTACCGACCTGTGATTTTCTGTCGGCGGCAATTTCGCTCGCCTGTGCGTCCTGCTTTTCCTTGAGCAGACGGCTTTTCAGCACCTTGAGCGCCTTGTCCTTATTCTTATACTGGCTGCGCTCGTCCTGACATTCCACCACAGTGCCTGTGGGAAGATGTGTAATGCGGATGGCGGAGCTTGTTTTGTTGATGTGCTGACCGCCTGCGCCGCTGGAACGGAAGGTGTCGATTTTTAAATCGGCAGGATTGATTTCCAGCTCAACGTCATCGGCTTCGGGCAAAACCGCCACCGTGGTGGTAGAGGTATGCACCCTGCCCTGGCTTTCGGTTTCGGGCACGCGCTGTACGCGGTGAACGCCGCTTTCGTATTTAAAGCGGGAATACGCGCCCTCGCCGTTAATCATAAAGGAGATTTCCTTGTAGCCGCCCAGCTCGGTTTCATTGGTGTTGATGATTTCAATTTTATAGCCGCGCTTTTCGGCGTACATGGAGTACATGCGGAACAGCACTGCCGAAAACAGCGCGCTTTCCTCGCCGCCGGCGCCGCCGCGGATTTCGACGATTACGTTGCGCTCATCGTTGGGATCCTTGGGGAGAAGCAAAATTTTCAGCTGTTCGCTGAGCGTTTCAATTTGCTCCTTTGCCTCCTCCAGCTCCATCTGGGCGAGTTCTTTTAATTCCGTATCAGAATTATCATTGAGAATTTCCAGGCTGTCCTGCTCGCTTTGCAGCGCGTTTTTATAGTCGCGGTAAGTCAAAACGATTTCCTCAATCGATTTGATTTCCTTCATTACCTTTTGGTATTCGTCGGGATTCGCCGCCACGTCAGGCTCATAAAGCCGACGGTTCAGCTCAGAATAGCGTTTATCAAAAATTTCGATTCTTTCAAACATAACAATCTCCGTAAACTGTTGATGGTATTAAAGCACCTTTTTTACGCCCTTTTCGGCTTTGGCGCGCGCAAGCATGACTTCGCGGCCGCAGCCCTCGCATTTGAGCTTAAAATCCATGCCGACGCGCAGCACGGAAAAGACCTTTCCGCCGCAGGGGTGCTGTTTTTTCATTTCAACCCTGTCGCCCACACGGATGTCCATGCTATCACTCCCATAATGATTCAGGGTATATTATACTACAAACTTTAGGCTTATGCAAGAGGGTGATATGCTATAATCCATAGCCGCTGTCGTCGCCGGCAGCGTATTTGCGCACGGTGTCAATAAAATGCTTGGCAACCGGATTGGAAATCGACTTTGACCACGCCATTACATAAGCAACGCCTGTTTCGGCGTCCTCTATCGGCAGCGATACGGTGCGCTCCTGCGCGCTGAATGAAGAGAGCGACTGCGGCACAATGCACACGCCCATTTCGGACAGCACGGCGGCATAGACGGACATCCAGTCGTCGTAGGTGCTCTCGATTTCGGGCGCAACATGGAAGGTGTGGAGTAAGTCCATGATTTCCATATACAAAATCGGCGCGGCGGATTCCGAGAGCAGCACCAGCTTTTCATCGGCAAGCTCGGACAAACCGACAGACTTTTTGCGCACCCATTTTCCGCTTTTGGCAGCGAGCACGGTCAACGGCTCGGTGTGCGTGACAAGGGTTTCAATCCCCGAGCTTTCGGGAACCATATCGCGCGGCATAAAACAAAAATCAAACTCGCCCCCGGTGATTGCCTGACTGCGGTCGGCGGCGTCAAGACGTTTAAAATCGACAGTGATTCCGGGATAGCTCGCCGTAAAATCAGCAAGACATTTTGACGGAAAGTCCATGGAGGTCACATCGCAGCCAATGGTGATTTTGCCTGTGCCGCCGCGCTGCATTTGTGAGATAACCTGCTTTGCCTTGCCGAGCGTGTTGACAATTTCGATTGCGTACGGCAGCAGCGTTTTGCCCTCGTGCGTCATCACCACGTCGCGGTGCGAGCGCGTGAACAGCTGCACGCCAAACTCCTTTTCCAGCTCGCTGATGTAGCGGCTGACGGTTGACTGCGAAACAAAATTGCGCCGCGCCGCCTCGGAGAAGTTGAGCGTTTGCGCCACCGAGATAAAACAGTTGAGTTGATTGATGTCCATAAAGTCACCTCTTAAAGGTTATGCAGAAAACGAATCAGTTGATTCATTCTGTTAAATATTTGCATGATAAACCCTGTTGAAAAATCGGAAGAATCTGGTATAATCTAAATATAGCATAACAATATGCAAAATGTAAATAGCTATTTTTATTTTGAGGAGTTTGCGAAAATGAAAAAGATTGTTATCACCGGAATGGGCGCCGTTACTCCGGTGGGAATCGGCGTGGACGAATATTGGAAAAACATCACCGAGGGCAAATCGGGCATCGACACAATTAAGAGCTTTGACCCAAGCGAGCTTGCGGTGCAGTTTGCAGGAGAAATTAAGGATTTTAACCCCTCAGACTATCTGCCGAAGGATTTGGTGCGCAAAACCGACCCCTTTATGCAGTACGCCTATATTGCCGCCGAGGAAGCGATTAAGCAGAGCGGCATTACCATTGAGCCTGAGCGCACGGGTATTGTGATGGGCACAGCCATGGCAGGCGTGGCAACCACTGCCTTTACGCAGGACGCGCTGTCGGGCGCATCGCACAAAAAGGTCGGACCGCGTTTTATCCCGAAAATTTTGGGCAATATTGCCGCGGCGAATATCGCTATCGACTATAACATTCAGGGACCGAGCTTTACGGTAAGCACCGCCTGCTCGTCGGGCGGCGACGCGATTAACATCGCCTGCACCTACATGAAAGCCGGCAAGGCAGATGTCATGCTGGCTGTCGGCGCGGAGAGCGTTTTGTGTCCGCTCGTCATTTATTCGCTTGCCAACGCAAAGGCGCTTTCGCGCAGAAACGACGATCCCACCACCGCCAGCAGACCGTTTGACATTACGCGCGACGGCTTTGTTATCGGCGAGGGCGGCGGCGCTCTGGTGCTCGAAACCGAAGAACACGCCAAGGCACGCGGCGCGAAGATTTACGGCGTTATCGCAGGCTGCGGCAACACCTGCGACGCGCACCATGTAACTGCGCCCCATCCCGAGGGCAGAGGCGCGATGGCGTGCATTCGTCAGGCGATTGCGGAAGCAGGCATTTCTCCGTCTGATATCGGCTACATCAACGCGCACGGCACCGCCACCCACAAGGGCGACTCGGTGGAAACCGCTGCGATTAAGGAAATTTTCGGCGAACACCTCCCCTATGTCAGCTCCACCAAGGGCGCGACCGGCCACATGATGGGCGCCGGCGGCATTACCGAAACCATTGCCTGTGTGAAAGCGATTGAGACCGGCGTGATTCCGCCGACAATTAACCTTCACGAGATTGACCCCGAGTGCGCCGGCATTGACTTTGTTCCCAACGCTGCCAAGCACGCGAAGATTCGGTATGCGATGTCCAACGCCTTCGGCTTCGGCGGTCAGAATTCCAGCATTTTGATTGGAAAGCCGGACGCTGATTAACCCCACGTCACATAATAGTTTTCGGGCGCACGCGACAGTGCTCCCCTACCACGATTTTGTATGGAGTGTTTCAATGAATCTTACTTATGACTCTCAGATGTTTCAGAAAACCTTTGAAAGAGATTTCACCTGGCTGAACGGCTTTATGCGCAACGTGCGCCGCTTTGGCTACAAGCCCGCTGTTATTTCTCCTGTAGAAAAAAAGCAGTGGACCTACGAGGAGCTGAACGCCGATTGCAACCGCTTTGCCAACGCCATGAAACAGGACGGCGTAAAAAAGCAGGATATTGTGATGTTTCAGCTGTTCAACAGTCCGCAGTTTTTGTTCAGCTATATCGCGCCGCAAAAGCTGGGCGCCATCGGCAATCCCGTAAACTTTAATCTTTCCGCCGGAGAAACCGCCGAGATTATGACGCACAACAAAGCGAAGGTGTATTTGTATGACAGCGAAATTGTCGAAACCGCCGTGAAGGCGATTGAGATGAGCGCGCACAAGCCCTCGGTTGTGATTGCCGTAAATAATTCCAATAAAGAATTTACACTTCCCGAAGGACATATTTTGTATGAGGATTATGTCAAAAACGCCGGTGAAGATAATCCGCCCGTGGATTTTGCGCCGCATATTTATGACGAAGTAGTGCGTTTGCAGACCTCCGGCACAACGGGAACGCCGAAGGGCGTGCCGCTGAACAACATCAACGAGGTGCTGTCGGCACATGATGTGATTATGCATTTCCCCCTTGCCCCCACTGACATCACCATGAACATGACGCCCTGGTTCCACCGCGGCGGTTTGCATTCGGGCGGCCCCACGCCGACGCTGTACGCAGGCGGTGCGCTGGTGATTATGCGCACCTTCAATCCGAAAACCACGCTCAGCTATGTGGAGCGGTTCGGCATTTCGTTTTTGACGGGTGTTCCGTCGGTGCTGACGCTGCTGGCGTCGCGTCAGGAAAAGCACCCCAAGGATATTTCGTCGCTCAAGGGCATTATCACTATGGGCAGTCCGCTTGAAAAAGAAGCGTGCATCCGCTTTCAAAAAATGCTTACACCGAACATCTATAACGGCTACGGCACTACCGAATCGTTCTGGAACACTTTTCTCCGTCCCTATGATTTGCCCGAGATGTCGGGCAGCGCGGGCCGCTCCTGCACCGATGACGAGGTGCGCATTGTCAAGGTTTATGAGGACAAAAAAGCCGAGCCGGACGACATGGTGCCCACCGACAACGCCACTGAGGGCGAGGTGATTATCCACTGCCCCGGAAAGTCCACCTACTGCTATGCGAACAATCCGCAGGCAACCGAGGACAAATTCTATAAGGGCTGGATGTACACCGGCGACATCGGCACCTGGGATAAGCGGCAGTACATTACCATTGCCGGCAGAAAAGACGATATGATTATCAGCAAGGGCGAAAATATTTATCCCGCGCGCATTGAGGAAGTGCTGAACAGCCATCCGAAGGTTGAGGAATGCATTGTTACGGGCGTTCCCGACAGCACTCGAGGCGAATCGGTGGCGGCATATGTGATTCCTGCCGACGACAGCCTGACCGTGCAGGAGCTGCAGGATTTCTGCAACGCTTCGCCGAACATTTCAAAATATCAGGCGCCGCGCTATTACCGTTTTGTTTCCGATTTACCGCGCACCGCGACGGGTAAAAAACAGCACTTTGTGATTAAAAAGCAAGCAAAGCAAGATTTGGCGGACGGCCTGCTGTTGAAAAAATAAACAAATAAGAAAAAATCAGCCTCTGTCTGAACTGAACAGAGGCTGATTTTTTATGTGATGTAAACCATTTTGTTATTTTACGTCGCGCTTTTTGAAGGCAACATAGGTCAGCGATACGAACAGTGCGATAAAAGCGACCGCAACGATCAGCGCGTTGATGACCAAAATGTTGGTAATAGCATTGACAGAGATCATGAGCGAGTCGGGCGCGTAATCGGCAAGGTCAAAGCCTGCAACATGGAACACATTTGCAAGCATGGCATTAATACCCATATAAACCAGCGAAAGGGTGCCGGTTGCCAAAACAACGCCGAGGATGCTGGCGAAGGTTTTGTTGCGCATGCCCATTGTCATAAAGAGCAGGATCGCGCCGATTGCCATGGAAAGCAGCCATTTGAGCAGGAAGGTCATTACGCCGCCGAGGATATTTCCGTCAACGGTGAACACACCGCCCACAACGGCACCGAGAATGGTGGAAAGTGTGCCGACAACAAAGAAAATACAGTTGTGGATTCCGAGAACAATGAATTTTGAAATGACCATTTTTCCGCGGTTGTCAACCTGTCCGGCGATGTTTTTAACAAAGCCGCCGGTGAAGTCCGAATAGAGGAAGGAAATGGCGGAAATGAATACAAAAATCATCAGCAGGGAAAGTGAGATAGGATTTGCGAACGCTTCCGAAAGACCGATTTCTCTGATTTCCTGACCGGATGTAAACAATTTTGTCACAATCGG
>CADBSZ010000070.1 GCA_902797525.1 uncultured Ruminococcus sp.
CTGGAGAGCGTCAGCGGAAGTGTCGAAGTAACCGTCAAACTTGTCGGATACGCCGGTGTTCTGATAGAACTGGCTGCCGTCAGCGTCGGTAAGACCCATTGCTACGAAGGAGGAAGCAGGAAGCTGGCCGCCCTGAGCGATGTCGTTTACAACATAGTTACGGTCGAGGAGCAGAGAAACCGCGTTGCGGATTTCAGCCTGAGCCTTTTCAGCCTCTTCGCCGGTGAGCTTGGAATCGGAAGGAAGAATCTTCTCGTTGATGTTCCAGCATACATAGTAAGTACCAATCTGGCCAACGTTGAAGAACTCGTCGGGATATTGGGACTTAAGAGTAGCGATTTCGTTGGTGGGAACGTCGTCAATCAGCAGCCAATCGCCGTTCTTGAAGTTGGAAAGCATGTTGTTCGCGTCGTCGGACAGATAGAAGTTGATGGTGTCCATCGTAATCTTGTCGGCGTCGGGATAGTTAGGGTTCTTCTTCAGGGTAATCAGGCTGTTGTGATCCCAAGAGCTGAGGGTGTAGGGACCGTTGCAAACATAGGTTGCGGGGTCGGTAGCCCAAGCTTCGTTGGAAACAACGTCCTGTCTTACGGGGAAGTAAGCCGGGAAAGCAAGCAGCTCGTTCCAGTAGGAAACAGCGTTTGCAAGAGTAACCTCGAGAGTCTTGTCGTCAACTGCCTTAACGTTCAGCTTCGCGTCGGGGTTAACGTACTCTTCTTTGTCATTGGTTTCCCAAATCTTACTGTAGCCGTCAACAACCTCGAACATGTAGCCGTAGTCAGCTGCGAGAGCGGTGGATGCAGCACGCTGCCAAGCAAACTCATAGTCGCCCGCGGTAACGTCCTTGCCGTCCGACCACTTTAAGCCGTCACGGAGGGTGTAGGTGTAAGTTACGGTGCCGTCTGCGTTTTCAACGCCTTCAACCAGCTCTTTCGCTGCGTCAGCAACGATCTCGAGCTTGCCGTCGTCAGTCTGCTCCCACTTTGCAAGACCGGAGAACAGGTGAGCAAGCAGGGTTGCGCCGTCAACCGCGGAGTTCAGAGCGGGGTCGATGGTGTCAGGCTCGCTGGCAATACATACGTTGATTTCGGAAGGGCCGCTTTTGGTTTTGTCGCCGTCTTTGGCAGCGTCAGAGCCGCCGTTGCCGCCGCAGGCAGCAAGGCTAAGCGCCATAGCGCCTGCCAGCGTGGCAGCGATAACCTTTTTGAGTGTCATGTTACCTTCAATCCTTTCTTAATGAAAAAATATTATAACGGCAAAATGCCATTATTAACGTCAGTCGTTGATTTCCGCCACACGGTGGCAGGCAACAAAGTGTCCGGCGGATACCTCTTTAAACTCGGGCATCGCCTCGCCGCACTTTTCGGTTGCGTATTTGCAGCGTGTGCGGAACGGACAGCCGCTGGGCGCGTTGAGCGGACTGGGAATATCGCCCGACAGCACAATGCGCTTGTTGGCGCGCGCAATCTTGGGATCCGGCACGGGAACCGCCGACAGCAGCGACTGCGAATACGGATGAAGCGGATGGTCATAAATCTCTGCGGCAGGCGCCAGCTCAACCATTCTGCCCAGATACATTACCGCGATTCTGTCGGAAATGTGGCGTACTACCAGCAGGTCGTGCGCAATGAACAGGTAGGTCAGGTTCAGCTTTTCCTGCAGCTCGTCAAACATGTTGATGACCTGCGCCTGAATGGAAACGTCCAGCGCCGAAACAGGCTCGTCGCAGACGATGAAATCGGGGTTGACCGCCAGTGAGCGCGCAATACCGATTCTCTGGCGCTGACCGCCCGAGAACTCGTGCGCATAGCGCGCGGCATGCTCGCTGTTGAGGCCGACATAATCCATCAGCTCCAAAATGCGCTCCATACGCTCTTTTTTGCTCTTAACCAGCTTGTGAACGTCGAGCGGCTCGCCGATGATGTCGGAAACCGTCATGCGCGGATTCAGCGAGGAATAGGGATCCTGGAACACCATGGTCGCCTTTTTGCGGAACGCCTTGATGTCCTCGCGCGACTTAATTTTTTTGCCTTCATAAATAATCTCACCGTCGGTGGGCTTATAAAGGTGCAGAATGGTTCTGCCGACGGTCGTTTTGCCGCAGCCCGATTCGCCCACCAAGCCAAGGGTTTCACCCTTGTTGATGGAAAACGAAACATCGTCTACCGCCTTGAGCGGTTTGGTGCGGAACAGGCCGGTGCTGATGTTAAAATATTCTTTGAGGTGCTTGACCTCAATCAGCGGTTGTTTCTCAGCCAAGGTCATCGCCGCCTTTCGTGTCCAATTCAATTTCGCCGTTTTCAACAGCATTCTTCACGTTCATCCAGCAGGTGGCTGCGTGGTTTTCGTTAATCATCATGCGCTCGGCACGGTGATGAATACAAATCTTCATCGCGTTGTCGCAGCGCGGCGCAAAGGGACATCCCTTCGGCATGTTCAGCAGGTCAATCGGCGTGCCGGTAATTGGCTGCAGCTTGGTGCCTGCGGTGTCGGCTGTCGGAATAGAGCGCATCAAGCCCTTGGTGTATTCGTGGCAGGGATGATAGAAAATCTCATCCGCCGTGCCCTGCTCGCAAATGGAGCCGGCGTACATAACGACAACCTCGTCGCAAATCTGGGCAACAACACCCAAATCGTGAGTAATCATGATAATCGCCATGCCCAGTTCTTTTTGGAGCGAGCCCATCAGTTCAAGAATCTGCGCCTGAATGGTTACGTCGAGCGCGGTGGTCGGCTCGTCAGCAATCAAAATTTCAGGTTCACAGGCAAGCGCCATGGCAATCATCACGCGCTGGCGCATACCGCCGGAAAACTCATAAGGATACTGCTTCATGCGGCGCTCGGGCTCGTTGACGTTAACCAAACGCAGCATTTCAACCGCACGCTCATACGCCTGCTTGCGGTCGCGGTCGGTGTGGAGCAAAATCGCCTCCATCAGCTGCTTGCCGATGGTGTAGGTCGGATTGAGCGAGGTCATGGGGTCCTGGAAAATGATGGAAATCTTGTTACCCCTGACGTTTTTCATCACCTTCTCGCCCGCGCCAACCAGCTCTTGTCCGTCGAGCTTAATGGAGCCGCCGACGATTTTGCCGGTGCCGGCGAGAATCTGCATGATGGAATAGGCGGTGACGGATTTACCGGAGCCGGACTCGCCAACGATGCCCAGCACCTTTCCGCGGTCGAGCGAGAACGAAACGTCGTTGACCGCCTTAACCTCACCTGCGTCGGTGAAAAAGGATGTTTTTAAGTTTTTTACTTCTAATAAAGCCATAAATCCTGCCTCCTATTACGCGTTGAGCTTCGGGTCAAACGCGTCGCGCAGGCCGTCGCCAAAGAGGTTCAGACTGAGTACGATCAGCGAAATAACCAGAGCAGGAATTACCAGACGGTAAGAATAGCTTGTTAAACCGTTCAGCGCGTCGGAAGCGAGTGAGCCGAGCGAGGGCATCGGCGCATTGACGCCGAGGCCGAGGAAGGACAGATAGCTCTCGGTGAAAATCGCCGAGGGAATCTGCAGCGCTGCGGAAATAATCACCACGCTAATGCAGTTCGGAATCAGGTGCTTGGTGATAATCCACTTGCCCTTGGCGCCGGTCGCGCGCGCGGACAGCACATATTCCTGCTCGCGCAGGGAGAGAATCTGACCTCTGATTAAGCGCGCCATGCTAACCCAATACAGCAGAGCGAAAACGATGAACAAGCTGATGATATTGGAGCCGATTGCCTCAAGGAAGGTGCCCTCGAGAACCGGCGTAAGTGTCATTTTTAACACAGTTGCCAGCAAAATGACCATCAGCATGTCGGGCAGCGAATAGATGATGTCGACAAACCGCATGATAATCATATCAACCTTGCCGCCGAAATAGCCCGAAATCGAGCCGACCAACGTACCAATCAACAGCACGATAATACTTGCGAAGAAGCCGACTGCCAGTGAAACGCGCGTGCCGTAAATCACACGGATAAAGTAATCTCTGCCTGCCGCGTCGGTTCCGAACACATGCGGAAATACGCTTTCGCCGCTTTCAATCATCGCCTGCTCTGTTTTGCCGTACTCAAAGGGCGCGAGGTTGTTGTAGGAAGAATCAACCGGCTTGCCGGGCTGAACGCCGAGCTGGGTTTCGTAGGAATACGGCCAGAACATCGGAATGATGATACTGGAAAGGGTGATTAACACAATGATGATAAAGCTGACAAACGCCACTTTATTTTTGTAAAGGCGCTTTACGCCGTCGCGGAAAAAGGTCGTGGACGGGCGCATTTGCACCATATATTCCTTATCCTTGTCGGACGCGGGCATAAAGGAGTCTAAGTCCACATGGAAGGAAAACTTTTTCTTTTTCGGATTCATGTAACGCGACCTCCTTATTCCAATGTAATGCGCGGATCAACAACCTTGTACAGAATATCGGTGACAAGGTTCATGACGACAATCAGCGC
>CADBSZ010000071.1 GCA_902797525.1 uncultured Ruminococcus sp.
ACCATGTCAATCTCGCCGCGTTTGAGCCGGTCCAAAATTTCCTTTTGCTGCTTTGCCGTGCGGAAGCGCGACAGCAGCTCCACGCGAATCGGGTAGCCCTCAAAGCGCTTGGTGACGGTTTGGTAGTGTTGCCACGCCAAAATGGTGGTGGGGCAGAGCAGCGCGCACTGCTTGCTGTCGGACACGCACTTAAACGCCGCGCGCAGCGCCACCTCGGTTTTGCCGAAGCCCACGTCGCCGCACAGCAAACGGTCCATCGGCGCGGTGCGCTCCATGTCGCGCTTGATTTCGCGCACGCAGGTCAGCTGGTCGGGCGTTTCGTCGTATTCAAACTTCGCCTCAAAATCACGCTGCCATTCGTTGTCGCCCGAAAAGGCATAGCCGCGCGCCTGCATACGCGCGGAATACAGCGCAATCAGCTCCTTGGCGATGTCCTTGACCGAGGATTTGACGCGCGCCTTTGCCTTTTGCCAGTCGCCCGAGCCGAGGCGGCTGACCTTGACGCGCGCGTTTTCCTGGCCGCCGATATATTTCGCCACCATGTCAAGCTGGGTGACGGGGACGTAAAGCACGTCGCCCTTTGCGTAGTCAATCTTAATATAGTCCTTGACGACGCCGTGGGTTTCAATTTTGCGCACGCCGCTGAATACGCCGATGCCGTGCGTGCTGTGAACCACATAGTCGCCCGGGGACAGCTCGGACAGGCTGTAAATTTCCTGCCCCTCTTTTTTGCGCTTCGGTTTTTTGCGCTCGGGGCGGTAGGCAGCCTGACCATAGGAAATCAAAAAGAATTTTTCGCCGGGCAGCTCAAAGCCTGCGCTCAGCGCGCCGCTCATCACAAAAATGCGGTTCTTTTCCGCCTTGGGCAGCGCTTGGGTAAACTCGGCCTGATAGCCGTCGGCCTTCAGGCTTTCGACAAGATTGTTCGCCGCCTTGTCGGTGCCGGCAAAAATGACGCCGCTGCTGCCGGGCGCGCACAGTCCGCGCAAATCCTCGGCAAGCTGCTTGTAGGAGCCGTTCCACTGGCTGAGCTGCTTGACCGAAAAGCTGATGACGTCCGCGAGTCTGAGCGGAATGCTGCCGTGGACAAAGCTTTCGAGAACCGTCACGCCGTGCGCCTCAAAAAAGTCCATGCACTCGTTCATTGTCAGGGTAAAGCGGTCAAAGCCGCGCGCCAGCACGCCGTCGGCAAAGCCCTGCCTGAGCTGTTCGCTGTTTTGAAAATCCATCGCCTTGGCGCGGTCGCGCACGTTGCTGAATTCGGAGATAAACAGCAGGCTGTCGCGGCTGAGGTAGTCGAGCAGGCATTCCGGCTTGTCATAAATTTGGTTAATGAATTTGTCGGCGTTGGCGAGCGTTGCGCCGCCGCGCAGCCGTTCCGCCTCTGCGTAAAGCCGCTCGCGCGCCTTTGCCGCCGCTTTGCCGCGCAAAAGCCCTGCCTTGCGGATGATTTTGTCGGCGAGCGCCTCGCGGTCGCCGATAATGATTTCGGTGGAGGGCGTCAGCTCGATTTTGCCTGCCTTTTGAAAGCGGCGCTGGGTTTCCAAATCAAAGTAGCTGAGGTCGCAAATTTCGTCGCCCCAAAACTCCGCGCGCACGGGATATTCGCTGTCGGGCATAAAAAAGTCGAGAATACCGCCGCGCAGCGAAAACTGGCCGCTGCCGTCCACCGCGTCAAAGCGCTCATAGCCGAGCAGCGTCAGGGTGCGCAGCGCCTTTTCAACCGAAATCTCCTTGCCCTCCTCCAGCGTGAGCACGCTCTCCTGCAACACGCTTTTCGGCACGGTGAGCTGGCACGCCGCGTCTATGCAGGCAATCACCACGTCGCAGTCGTGCCCGAGCAGCTTTAACAGCACCTTGAGCCGTTGGTGCTCATATTCGTGCGAGCGCGAGGAAATTTCCTCCAAAAAGTTGTAGTCGCGCACGGGATAGACCAGCGCGGAAAGCCCCATGCAGCACAAATCGTTGCACAGGGTTTGCGCCTCGCGTTCGTCCGAGGCAATACACAGCGCTGTTTTCTTTTTGGCACGGCACAGCGCGTTGATGATGTTTGCCTTTGCCACGGGGAACAGCCCCGAAACGCAAAGGGATTTTCCCGTTTTGGTGCTGCGCAGCAGGTTTTGAAACGCCTCGCTGCGCCCGAACACCTCGGGAAGAAAACCGGTTTTGTTCATGTTGCGTCCTTATGAATGAAATGTAATTGCGCATTACGTATTACGAATTACAAATTAATTATATAGATTCATCGCGCGGTCGATTTTGCCGTCGATTATCAGCTTCACGGCTTCAACCGCGTTGTCAAACATGGCGTTCAGCGTTTTGCGCTCGTCGTCGGTGAATTTGGACAGCACCCAGTCAGCCAAATCCCAGTTGGGGTTCGGCTTGGCGCCGATGCCGATTTTAATGCGCGGAAACGCGTCGCTGCCGCTCAGATAAATAATGCTGCGCATGCCCTTTTGACCGCCGTCGCTGCCCTTTTGGCGAATGCGCATTTTGCCCACG
>CADBSZ010000072.1 GCA_902797525.1 uncultured Ruminococcus sp.
ACATTTCTATCACCAAGTCTATTATACCATATCTAAACCAAAAAGCCCAGCTTTCGCTGAGCTTTTTCGACAAGCTGAAAGGGTTGCGTGAGCAACCCTTTTTCATTTTCAATGATGATAAAGTATTTCCGCGATAATGCTGTTCGACACCAAACAGCCCCTCGGCGTCAGCCAAGCGCGACGGCCGTCGGTGTTCATGTAGCCTGCGCTTTCAAAACGCTTGATTTCGCGCATGACGGCAGGGGAAAGGTGCTTTTGGAATTTTGTCTCATATTGCGCAAAATCCAGCCCTGATTTCAGCCGCAGCGCGAGCATGATAAATTCCTCCTCGTCGCCGCCCGCACCGTCGTCGGTGATTCGGTTCTCATAAAAAGCCTGAAAATCGCGCTCGTAATGGAACCGTCTGCCGTGATAAAACGAATAGGCGGAGGGCCCGAGTCCGAGATATTCGCCGCACTGCCAATAAAGCGTGTTGTGGCGGCTTTCGCGGCCCGGAACGGAAAAGTTCGAGATTTCGTATTGCCGAAAGCCGCGTTTTTCAAGATAGTCAACCGCGAATAAATACAGCTGTGCCTGTTCATCATCGTTTGGCAGCGGCAGCTTTTCTTTGGCGGCAGCAAACGGCGTGCCTTCCTCAATTTTGAGAATGTAGGACGAAATATGTGTTACGCCGCAGGAGGCGCAAAAGTCGATGGAGCGGCGCAGGCTGTCCGTTGTCTGATAGGGGATGCCCATCATCAAATCAAGCGAGGTGTTTTCAATGCCTGCGCGCTGTGCGCTTTGAAGGGTGATTGCGGCGTCGTGAGGTGTGTGAATCCTGCCGAGCGTTTTCAGCTCCTTTGCATTTGCCGATTGCAGACCGACGGAAATGCGGTTCATGCCAATGGCTTTCAGAGCGGAAAATTCAAGCTCTTTGCCGCTTTCCGGATTAATTTCCACGGTGACTTCGGCATGGGGGAGGACGGAAAACGCGGCGAAAACCGCGCTTAAAAGCTCCGTCAGCCGCTTTGTGCCGAGAACGCTGGGTGTTCCGCCGCCGATGTAGACGCTCGACACTGTTTCCGTTGTTTGAGCGCCCCAATAAATGATTTTTTCTTTCAGGCGGCGTGTGTAGTTGTCATAATCCGCTTCGCCGGCTCTGCCGCTGAAAAAGTCGCAGTAGGCGCATTTTTGTTTGCAAAACGGAACATGCAGATACAGTCCGATAGAGTTTGTCATGCGTTGCCTCTTTCGCTAACGATTTGAGGCAGAAACCGAAGTTTCTGCCTCAAAGTTGGAAGGTATATGAAAAGATAGGAATAATCAAATCTTTTTATTACCTTAATATTACAATACTTTAATATTTTTGTCAAGGTTTTGTATTTAATTTCTCAAATTTTTTTATTTTTACATTATTTGACTTGATAATGTTGACAATATAACCGAAAAAATAGTATTATAATAAATTGAAAGAAATTGAAAAGGACTGAATTTATGGGTTCATTACAGGAAGAAATTACCAAGCGCAGAACGTTCGCGATTATCTCGCACCCTGACGCCGGTAAAACCACGCTGACCGAAAAACTGCTGCTTTACGGCGGCGCGATTAACCTTGCCGGTTCGGTTAAGGGCAAGCGCACGGCAAGACATGCCGTGTCCGACTGGATGGAGATTGAAAAGCAGAGAGGTATTTCTGTTACCTCGTCGGTTTTGCAGTTTAAATATAACGGCTACTGCATCAATATTCTGGACACCCCGGGACACGAGGACTTTTCCGAGGACACCTATCGCACGCTGATGGCGGCGGATTCGGCGGTCATGGTTATCGACGGCTCCAAGGGTGTTGAAAAGCAGACCATTAAGCTGTTTAAGGTTTGCGTGATGCGAAACATCCCGATTATTACCTTTATTAACAAAATGGACCGCGACGCGCAGAGTCCGTTTGATTTGCTTGAGGATATTGAAAACGTCCTCGGCATTAACACCTATCCTGTCAACTGGCCGATTGGCTCCGGCAAGGAGTTTAAGGGCGTGTTTGACCGCAATACCGAAAAAATCCTTGCCTTCACCGCCAACAACGGTCAGAAGGAAGTGGAAAAACAGGAGTATTCGCTCGATGACCCCGCGCTTGACGAGGTGCTCGGAACCTATTTGAAAGCCGACTTCATGGACGAAATCGAGCTGCTTGACGGCGCTGGAGATGAATTTGACCTCGAGGCTGTCCGTCAGGGCAAGCTGACGCCTGTGTTCTTTGGTTCGGCGCTCACCAACTTCGGCGTAGAGCCGTTTTTGGAGCAGTTTTTGCAGCTCACCACCTCGCCCTTGTCGCGTGAGACCGTCAGCGAGGAGGTTGACCCGATGTCGGAGGACTTTTCGGCGTTTGTCTTTAAGATTCAGGCGAATATGAACAAAGCCCACCGCGACCGAATCGCCTTTATGCGCATTTGCAGCGGCAAGTTTGAGAAAAACATGGAAGTGTATCATGTGCAGGGCAAAAAGAAAATGCGCCTGTCGCAGCCGCAGCAGATTATGGCACAGGAGCGCGAAATCGTTGACGAAGCCTACGCAGGCGACATCATCGGCGTGTTTGACCCCGGCATTTTCTCCATCGGCGACACCATTTGCTCCGCGAGCCATAAGGTGCAGTTTAAGGGGATTCCGACCTTTGCACCCGAGCATTTTGCGCGTGTGCGCCAAAAGGACACCATGAAGCGCAAGCAGTTTATTAAGGGTACGAATCAGATTGCGCAGGAAGGCGCCATTCAGATTTTTCAGGAGCTTGACGCAGGCATGGAGGAGGTTATCGTCGGCGTTGTCGGCGTGCTCCAGTTCGACGTGCTGAAATATCGTTTGGAAAATGAATATAACGTCGATATCATTATGGAAAACCTGCCGTATGAATACATCCGCTGGATTGTCAACGAGGACATCGACCCCAAAAAGCTCGATTTGGCGTCCGACACCAAGCGGATTCAGGACTTAAAGGGAAATCATCTTTTGCTCTTTACCAGCCTTTGGAGCATTGACTGGGCACTTGACCACAACAAGGGCTTGGAGCTCAGAGAGTTCGGTACGAATTAATGCTGTATGACAAGCTGAAAAAATATGCCGAAAGCGGCGTTTATCCCTTTCACATGCCCGGCCACAAGCGCCAAAGCGACGGAAGCCTTCTTCCGTATTCCATCGACTTAACGGAAATTGAGGGCTTTGATAATCTGCACCATCCCGAGGGGTGTATCCGCGAAATTGAAAACAAAGCCGAAGCCCTGTTTCGGGTAAAACGCGCTTTTTTGTTAGTGAACGGTGCCACCGGCGGCATTTTGGCCGCCGTTCGTTCCATGACGCAGCCCGGAGATAAGGTGCTGATAGCGCGGAATTGTCACCGCGCGGTTTATAACGCTGTTGAATTATGCGGCCTAAACGCGGCGTATCTTTATCCGAAAAGGCTTCAGGAATATCCTTCTGTTTACGGAAGTATCACAGGGGAGCAGGTATGCAGCGCGCTTCGGGAAAACCCCGGCGTCAAGCTGGTGGTGCTCACCTCGCCGACCTATGAAGGCGTCGGCTCCGACCTTGCGCTGATTTCCGAAATGTGTCATAACAACGGTGCAAGGCTTTTGGTGGATGAAGCGCACGGCGCACATCTGTATTTTGATAAAAAAACCGTTACAGCCATGTCTGCCGGCGCAGACGTCAGTGTTGTCAGCCTGCACAAAACACTGCCGTCGCTGACGCAAACCGCGCTCTTGCTGACGAATGACGCGTCGCTGACAGGCGTATTGCAAGCCAATCTTTCGGTTTTTGAAACCAGCAGTCCGTCTTATGTGCTGATGAGCTCTGTTGAGCGGTGTCTGCATTTTATTGAACAGCAAAAGACTTTGTTTGAAGCCTATGAACAACGGCTTGAATTATTCTATCAAAGAACAAAAAGCCTCCGTCATCTTCGCCTTTTGTATCATCAGCTGCCCGACAGTGTTTTTGATTATGACAGGGGAAAGCTGGTTATCATGACTGCCGGCACCAATCTGAACGGCAGCGGCCTGGCGGCTGTTTTAAGAGAGGAATTCAAGCTTGAAACAGAGATGTCTGCCTGCGATTACGTGATTGCCATGACGTC
>CADBSZ010000073.1 GCA_902797525.1 uncultured Ruminococcus sp.
ATCGCCGAGGAAAGTGAAAACAAGCTGATGCAGGCAGCGGCGATGGATATTGCCATCGAAGCCTTTTATAATGAAAACACCGACGGCTTTCGCGCCCTTCTCGACGCGTTTTCGGGCAAGGCAGGCGACCGCAACCTGCGCGAAACCGTCTTTAGAATCCACGGCTTTCTCGAAACCCAGCCGTTTCCCGAACAGTGGCTCGACAACATGCTCCAAAGCTACAGCGAGCGCAGCGTTCGTCGTTCGCTGTGGGGACAAATCATCATCGACTATGCCGTGCCTGCCGTTTCTCACGCCGTCAATTTGTGCGAAAACTCCATGAAGCTTTTGCAGGACGGCGACGAAAAGCTGCGCGGCAAGCTGACGCCTGTCATCGAGGACGACCTCGCGTTTTTTCAAACTTTGCAGCAAAAGCTGTTGGGGGAGAGCTGGGACGACATCTACAACGCCGTCAACGGCTTTGCGCCCCTGCGCCTGACGCCGCCGCGCGGCTATAAGGAGGATCCTGTCAAGATTGCCGTCGCCGCCAACCGCGACAACGCCAAGGACGCCGTTAAGAGCCTGAAACAATACTTCTGCCGCACCGAGCAGGAGGCGCACGACGAGTTTGCCGCCTTGCAGGACTTGGTGCGCGTGCTGTTTGATTTAACGCGCCGCTACCTGTCGGAGCTTGAGCAAATCAAGCACAAGAAAAACGTGCTCACCTTTGCCGACATCGAGCTGCTTGCCGTCAAATTGCTGGCGGCGCCCGACGGCGATGGCTACGCCAAAACCGCGCAGGGCAGCGAAATCGCCGCGCGCTACGACGCGGTCATCGTCGATGAGTATCAGGACGTCAACGACGTGCAAAACCTGATTTTTAACTGTGTGTCCCAAAACGAGGGCAATTTGTTCACCGTGGGCGACGTCAAGCAGTGCATCTACGGCTTCCGTCAGGCAAAGCCGCAGATTTTTATGGAGCGCAAACAGCGCTATCCGCGCTACAATCCCGATTCTCCGCACTATCCTGCCACCATTATTCTCGACAAAAACTTTCGCAGCCGCAGCGAGGTGTGCGATTCGGTCAACTTCATTTTCTCACGCCTGATGAACCGCGACACAGCGCGCATGGACTACACGCGCGACGAATATCTCAACGTCGGCGCCGCGTATGCGCCGCAGGACGGCTGCGAAACGGAGTTCACAATCATCGACAGCGGCAAATTTGACGAGGACGGCGCGGCGCTTGAGGCGGCGTATATTGCGCGCCGTATCCGTGAAATCATGTCCTCGGATTTGCGCGTCACGGACGGCGACGAAACAAGAAAACCAACCTACGGCGACTTTGCCGTTATGCTGCGCGCCAAAACCGACGCGCCGCTCATTGTGCAAACCCTGCTCGACAGCGGCATTCCTGCCTACAGCGAAAACAGCGCAAGCGCGTTTGAAACCCTTGAGGTTAAGCTCCTCCTCAACTTTTTGCGCGTCATCGACAATCCCGCGCTCGACATCCCCTTGCTTTCCGTGCTGTGCAGTCCCGTCTACGGCTTCACGCCCGACGAGCTGGCGCAAATGCGCGCCGACAGCCGCCGCGCGTCGCTGTATTACTCGCTCAATCAATTTCGCGCGCAAAGTAAAAAAGCGGACGATTTTCTCACGCAGCTTGCCGCGCTGCGCGCTGTTTCCCATGTTTCCACCGTGGACGGGCTGATTGGCAGACTGCTCGAGCAAACCTCGCTCGGCGCGATTACCTGCGCCGTCAGCGGCGGCGAAACGCCCCTGCAAAACCTCAGCCTCATCCGCCACTACGCGCGCAGCTTTGAAGCAGGCGGCGGCAAAACCCTCTCGGATTTTGTATTTTACATCGACCGCCTGCTCGACAACGGCGTGGCGCTGCCCGAAGCGTCCGCTGCCGACGCGGATTCGCTCAACGGCGTGCGCGTGCTCAGCGTACATAAATCCAAGGGCTTGGAATTTCCGTTTTGTTTCCTCGCCGGCACCGGCCGCAAGATTAACAAAATGGATCTTCGCTCCGACATTCTCATCGACAGCTTCGCAGGGCTCGGCATTCGCCGCAAGGAGGGCGTGTGCCGCTACAACACCCTGCCGCGTTTGGCGGTTGAAATTGAAATCGGGCGCGAGGAGCTGGCGGAGGAGCTGCGTATTCTCTATGTGGCGCTCACCCGCGCGCGCGAAAAGCTGATGATTGTCGGCGCGCACGATAAGGCAGACGCTTACATCACGGGCATGTCCGCGCAGCTGGTGTTCGGCTCCGTCATCGACCCCTTCACCGTTACGGGCGCCAAGAGCATGCTCGACTGGCTCACGCTCTGCGCGCTTGTCAACCCCTCGTTGCGCAGGGACATGCTTTCCGGCAGCAGCCAAATCGCGCTGCGCGAGGACTATCCGCGCTGGATTTTCCGTAAAATCACCGAGCGCGAACAGCTTGTGTCCGAGTTTTCGAAGGATGATAAGGTGCTTGCCGCGGCGCAGGAGCACCTTACCACCGATTTCGACTATGCCGCGCTCTTATCCGAAAACCTTTCGTTTGTTTACCCCCATGACGCCGCAACGCGCCTGCCGCAAAAGGTCAGCGCTTCGCAAATTGCCCACAGTCAAAGCGGCGACTATTTTGAAAAAATCATCGTCAAGCCGAAGTTCCTCAGCGGCGACTCCACCTCGGCGGTCGAGCGCGGCACAGCGCACCATCTGTTTTTGCAATACTGCGACTTTGCGCGCGCCAGGGAGGATATTTCTGCCGAAATCGCGCGCCTGACCGCAGAGGGCATGCTCAGCCAAACCCAAGCGGAGGTCATCGACCGCGACGGACTGCGCAGGCTGCTGCACACGGATTTGTTCGACCGCATTCTCGCTTCGGAAAAGGTGTATCGCGAGGAGCAGTTTACGGTTCACATCGTGCCGTCGCTCGTCTTTGACGACTGCGAAGCGGACAGCGAGCCGATTGTCATGCAGGGCGCGGTGGATTTGGCGTTTGTCGAAAACGG
>CADBSZ010000074.1 GCA_902797525.1 uncultured Ruminococcus sp.
CGCCGGTCGACTGCCATACAAAAGCAGCACTCTCAACTGAATAAATTATCCTTAAATAACCTCATCCGCCACAGTACCAAACCAGTATCTGTGGCGGATGTTCATTTACCTCATTTGACGCTTACTTTCCAAAGGCGGGTGAGAGTGCCCGCCGGCACTTTTGTGTGCGCTGAGCGCATGCTCGCCGCCATGGGCAATCTTCCCATAAATCCAATCCAAAACACCTCAAAAAACGGCGCAAAGACTGTCGAATTGTGCTTGACTTCTAAATAATTCTATCATACAATAATAGTGTATGTGAACCAAAATAAGGAGTTGAGAAAGTGGTATTTTCGAGCTTAGTTTTTCTCTTTGCTTATCTGCCGCTCACGCTGGTCATTTACTACATTACGCCGCGCAAATGGCGAAATGTCTTTCTCTTTTTCATCAACCTGCTGTTCTACGGCTGGGGCGAGCCGCTGCTCGTTCTGCTGATGGTATTCAACGTGGCGTTCAACTACGTTGGCGGCTGGCTGGTGGACAAATACCGGCATGACATCAAAAAGAAAAAGCTGTTTTTAATTTTAACGGTCATTCTCGACATCGGTATTCTCGCCGTGTTTAAATACACCGGCATGCTGACCGAAACGCTGAACCACCTGCCGTTTATGAATATTCCCGATTTGCACATCAGCCTGCCAATCGGCATCAGCTTCTACACCTTCCAGACCATGAGCTACGTCATCGACGTTTACCGCGACGACGCGCCGGTGTCAAAGAGCTTCATCAACTTCGGCACCTATCTTGCGCTGTTTCCGCAGCTCATCGCAGGCCCGATTGTCCGCTACCGCGACGTTGCCGAGCAGATGATTCACCGCCGCGAAACGCTGGCGATGTTCTCAAAGGGCGCAAAGCTGTTTTGCGTGGGCCTGGCAAAAAAGGTGCTGATTGCCAACCAAATGGGCGCGCTGACCTCGGCGGTCATTTCCACGCAGGACAACGGCTGGCTCGGCACATGGGTGGGCATTATCGGCTACACCTTCCAGATTTATTTCGACTTTTCGGGTTACTCCGACATGGCGTGCGGTCTGGGCAATATGCTGGGCTTTGAGTTCCTCAAAAACTTCAACTATCCCTACATCTCCAAGTCGATTACCGACTTCTGGCGCCGCTGGCATATTTCGCTGTCAACCTGGTTCAAGGAATATGTTTACATTCCGCTGGGCGGCAACCGCAAGGGAATTCCGCGCCAGATTTTGAACCTGATGATTGTTTGGGCGCTGACCGGCTTGTGGCACGGAGCAGCATACAACTTCATTTTCTGGGGCATTTACTACGGCTTGCTGCTGATTCTCGAAAAGTTTGTGCTCAAGCGTTTTCTAGACAAGCTGCCTGCGGTGCTCCAACATGTTTACACGCTGTTCATTGTTCTGATTGGCTGGGGTTTGTTCTACTTCACCGACGTCAACCAGCTCTTTGCGTTCCTCGGCAATCTGTTCAATTTCAGCCGCGGAATCGGCTCGCAGGAAACCATCAACACCATCATCAGCTATCTGCCCATGCTTGTTGTGGCAGGCGTCGCCAGCACGCCGCTCGGCGCAAAGCTGTACGCCAAGGTTGCGAACACGCGCTACATCTGGATTGCGGAAACCCTGTTCTGCGCGGCGGTTCTCTTTATCGCCACCGCCAGCCTTGTCAACCAGAGCTACAATCCCTTCCTGTATTTTAGATTTTAACGGCAGTTTTGCTGTTAATACCAACGATTCATAACAAGGTGACCATATGAAACATTACGCTGACAATCAAAAAAACAGCGCGCCGCGTCACAGCGCAAAGGGCAGGCGTTTTGCAGCGTCCGAAAAGCCCGAAAAGCCCGAAAGATATGAAAAGAAAAGTTACGGGACGCACGCAAAGCAGTCAAAGGCCTCTGTGCCCGACGACGGCAAAACCAAGTTTTATCCCATGAAAAAGGATGAAGTGAAAAAGGCGGAGCAGCAGGCCAAGCGCGCGCGCACCGAATGTTCTGCCACGCCCACCGCGCCTGTGCCGCAAATGAAGGCAGGCTACGCTCCTGCGTTCCTGTTTGCCGGCTTTATTCTGCTGATGGCGATTTGGTTTATCGTCAGCCCGAAACAAAGCTACAGCGCGTCGGAAAAGCGCGTGCTGTCCGACTTCCCGAAAACGAACGCCGAAACCATCTTCAGCGGTCAGTTCGGCAAGGACTTTGAAACCTACTTTGCCGATCATTTTCCGGCGCGTAATCTGTGGGTTGGCGTGAATGCCTACACCTCGCTTGCCGAGGGCAACAACGGCGCGAGCGGCGTCTACAACTGCAAGGACGGCTATCTGATTAACAAGCCGATTCCCGCCGACAACCAGCTCAACAAGAATCTCGGGATTCTTGCGGAGTTCAAGCAAACCGTCGGCGACGTGCCTGTGACGGCGATGTTCGTTCCCTCAACGGGCTATATCGCAGGCGACAAGCTGCCGCTTGTACACGATAACTACAACGACGACACCTACTTCAACCGCACCGCCAAGACCTTAAAGGAGAGCGGCATCGGGTTCATTGACCTGCGCAGCGACTTTAAGGCGGCGTATCAAAACGGCAGTCAGCTTTATTACCGCACCGACCATCACTGGACGACCGAGGGCGCTTACACCGCCTATGTAACATTCTGCCGGCAGACGGGCCTGACGCCCGTTGCGCGCGAACGCTTTAACATTGAAAAATACAAGGATTTCTACGGCACCACCTACTCGACCAGCGGCTTTTGGCTCACGCCGCCCGACACGGTGGAGGTGTGGAACAATCCTGCCAATACGGAGGAAAACATCGGCGTGACGATTTCGGAGAGCAACCGCACGATTCGCAGCGATTCCATGTTCTTCCACAGCCACGATGACGAGGACGACAAATATCCGATTTTCCTCGACGGCAACCATCCCTTGACCGAAATTACCAACAGCAAGGCCGAGGGCGGCACGATTCTGGTGGTGAAGGACAGCTTTAGCCACTGCTTTGCGCCCTTCCTTGCCGAGCACTACAGCAAAGTGATTTTGGTGGATATGCGCTATTACAATCAGGAGGTGTCGCAGATTGTTCAGGTGGAAAAGCCCGAGCAGGTGCTGGTTCTCTACGGCATGGACAACTTCGCGACCGACACCGACATCGTCCGCCTCTGGTAGCCGCGAGCCGCGGCCGGCAGTGGCCGCGAGCCGCGGCCGGCAGTGCGCCTTTGGAACAGTCGGCTTAGCAAAACGTCGGACTGACGGCGCGGATAAACATCAACTGCAATCAAAACAGCCGGACAGAAGGGCAAATCCTTTCTGTCCGGCATTTGTTATGAAATGATTATCAGGTGTTTTTTATCATCAAAAAGCTCTGCGGCTGCAGCTTCACCTTGCCGTCGTCAATCACCGCGTCCCCGATTTTATACACCACGTCGCCGTCATACCCGGTGGCGATTTCCGCCTCCTGTGCCAGCGGATTAAAGAACATCACCAAATCGCCTCTGCGATACGCAAAGGGAATTTTTCCCTCGGTGTACATAAATTCCAGCTCGCCGTTGCCGTGCAGGTCGGCGTATTTGTGCCGCAGGGCAATCATGTCCGTCACCACGCGGAAAATGCTGTTCGGGTCGTCCTTTTGGTTGGCGACCGTCGGCGCGTTGTCGCTTTTGTCAACAGGCAAATACGGCTCGTCGCTTTCGGAAAAGCCAAGATTTTTGCCCTCGCCCCACTGCATGGGCGTGCGCGAGCCGGTGCGCGAAAAGCCGCCTTCCTTGCTGACCAAATCCTTTTGGTAACGCATGCCGATTTCGTCGCCGTAATACAAAAACGGAACGCCCGGCATGGTAAAGATAAACGCGTTCACCAGCTTAATCGCGCGCTTGTCCAAATACGCCGTCACGCGCGGCATGTCGTGGTTGTTCGTCATAAAGCTGATGTAGCCGTTATCCTTGGTTCGGTTGTAGGCGGGCAGATATTCGTCGGCAAACACCTTTAAGTCGCCCTTGCCGTTGCGGTTAAACACCGCCTCGTCGCCCCAGCTGCCGTAGCGGAACAGGCGGCTGTAGCCGTTGCCGTAGTGGTCAAGATAAAAGTCCATGTGGAAGCCTGCGTTGTTAATCGCGCGGTCGGGGTGGCACCATTCGCTCACCATTGCCGCCTCGGGGTATTCCTCGTCGAGCATTTCGCGAACGCCGCGCCAGATTTTTGCGGTGGCGATTTTTTCGTCGTCATTTTTCACCAGCGAATCCGCCATATCCACACGGAAGCCGTCGCAGCCCTTGTTCAGCCAAAAGCGCATGACCGCCTTCATCGCCTCTGCGGTGTGCAGACAGTCGGGATGGTCATAGGGGAGCTGCCATTCGGGGTGAGTCACCTCGTAAAAGCCGTAGTTGAGCGCCGGCTGTGAGCTGAAATAGTTGACCATATAGTTGCCGTCGCGCTCGCAAATGCCGCACATCATGCGGTATTCGGGCGGCGCGTCCCAAACGGATTTGGTGAAAATATAGCGGTTGGAAAGTTCGCTGTGCTGAGCGCGCTTTGCCACCTGAAACCACGGGTGAGTGTCGGAGGTGTGACCGGGCACCAAATCGAGCAGAATTTTCATCTCTTTGCGGTGCGCCGCCTCAAACAGCCGCACCAAATCCTCGTTGGTTCCGTAACGGGGCGCAACCCTGTAATAATCGCGCACATCGTAGCCCGCGTCCATAAACGGCGAATCATAAACGGGATTCAGCCAAATCGCGTTGCAGCCGAGCGACTTTACATAGTCGAGCTTTTCGATAATTCCGTTAATATCGCCGATTCCGTCGCCGTTGGAATCATAAAAGCTCTGCGGATAAATTTCATAAAAAACTGCGTCGTTGAGCCATTTTGGCATAAGGAAACACCCCTTTATATTTCTTTAAAACAAGTATAACATCTTTATTCAAATTTGGCAATATAATTTCCAATAAAAATCACTTGCAACTTTCATTTTTTCCGCATAAGATGGAAGTAGTTAATGTTTAGGCGAGGGGTTGGTAATTTGACGATAAACAGGCTTGACGACAGCCGCGTGCTGGTGGTGCTCGGCGGCAAGGACATGAGCGATTTTGCGCTCGATTTTTCCGCCATGAACCTCAGCGACAGCCATTCGCGCAAAATTCTGCTGCGGCTGACGCGGCTTGCCTGCCGCAAGTCGGGCATCGACACGCAGGGCAGGCGGCTGAACATCGAAGCGCTGCAAATGGGGGAGGGCTGTTATTTGCTGGTGACGGTCAGGCATGCACCGCGCCGATACCGCCCTAAGCGCGGCGGAGGGCTTTGCTTCCGCTTTGCCCAAAGCGGCGACTTTTTAGGCGCTGTCGAGGCGCTGTACCGCGCGCGATTTTACAGCGCAAAAAACGCCGCCTACGAATGGGACGGCGCCTATTTTCTGTGCTTTGATTATCCGTCCGTACCCCTTCGCGCGCGGCGCGTCCTCAGCGAATTTGCCGACAAATCGGGCGGCGCCCTGCTTTGCGCGCAGGTGAAGGAGCAGGGCAAAATGCTCTGCGCGCGCAATGCCGTAGCCGTCATCGGCGCGGCGCTGATATAACGACAGATTTCCTTGTAAATGCTCTTTATTTGTGATATAATCAAATATAAAACAATACCAAAAAGAACATTTAGGGGTGAAACGTTTGGCAAAGTTTATTACTAAAGCTGCGGATATTTTTACTTTTGTGTTGCTGACGGGTGTTCTGTTTGTCAATATGGTCAAGTTCAGCGGCTACTTTTTGGGTGAGTCCAAAAAGTGGATTGCCGTGGCGGCGCTCGCTGTGGCAATTGCTGTATTTTGTATGATTGGCGGCAGCATTTTTAACGCGCTGAAACGGTTGTTTTCCTTTGTCAAAAAACTGTCGGTGCGGCAGATGGGCGTCATTTTGGTGTTGTTTGTTTTGGCGACAAAGCTGTTTCTGGTCTTTTTGCTTGACAACGACGTCAACCATCATGACGACATGCATCACTATCTGTATTTCGCAAAGCAGATTGCCGACACGGGAACCATCACGGATGAAACGCTTTACGCGACGATGTATCCGTACACGGTTTGCTTCAGCTTGTTTTTAACGCCATGGGTTAAGGTGTTCGGAAACGACCCGAAAGCGCTGACATCGCTGATGTCAATTTTGTTTACGGCAACATCGGTGCTGTTGTTTGACATCGCAAGAGCATATATCGGCAAAAACAAAAGCTTTGTCGCTGTTCTGCTCTATAACATACTTCCCATTGGTTTGTTTCAAACACAAGTTTTGGTGCATGAAACGGTGCTGCTTTTCTGCTACGCTTTGTCGTTTTGGCTGCTGCTCAAGGCGACTGCCGAAAAAACCGTATCAACGCCTCGCCGGATTGTCTTTCTGGTTTTGTCGTCGCTGACAATCGCGATGGGTGCAAACCTCAATCTCGGCGGCATTATCATCATGATTTCTTTTGTGATTTTCGCCTTTGTCAAGGCGCTGCAGCCGAAACTAACGGCAAAACGGCTGCTCAATTTGCTGATGGTGATTGTCAGCTTTGTCCTTTGCTTCGTGCTGATTGCCGGCATGTGTGCGGTGTTTCAGTCACATTGCGTGATTCCGGGCGAAAAGGAACGCGACAAGGTTCAGCTGGCGAAAGAGAGCTGGATGCCCGTCGGCTGGGTGGTATACCTCGGCACCGATTATCAAAATAACGGCGTTTGGAATGAGCGCGACCGCAATGTTTATCACCGGTTTCTAAACTGTGAAACGCCTCAGGAGGCGCGTGAATATCAGCAAACACTGGTTCAGGAGCGCATAAACAGCCTGCTCTCGCAGCCGTTGATTTTGCCGAAGCATTTTTATCACAAATATCTTGAAATGTGGGGCGTCCCGTTTTTGGGCATTGTCTACGGTCAGGGCGGCAATCATATCAACGACATTTTGCTCTATGCCGGCAATCGCGTCATATACAAAGGGATTTTAGGGCTGTGCTACCTGAGCAATATTTTGATATGCAGCGTTATCTTATTCTCATATTTCAAAAAAAGAAAAAAGCATATGGAATTATCCGTCACGCCCGAGCTGCAATTCAAGCTCATGTTTGTGGGAATCATTCTTTCGCTGATTCTGTTTGAGGTCATGAATAAATATGTCAGTCATCTGCACATTATTTTAATGTTGCTGGCATTTTTCCGTATGGATCGCTTCATCGAGGCTTCAAATGGTTTTCGCTCAAAGCTGAAAAGAAAAAATAAGTAATACGATTCTCTGATAGAAAGCAGACAACTTTCTGTCAGAGAGAAAACGCTTGGCGCGTTTTCCAATTGCGCAAAAGCGCAATTGCCGTCTTATAC
>CADBSZ010000075.1 GCA_902797525.1 uncultured Ruminococcus sp.
AAATTGTGCTATAACCATGTTAAGAGGTGATTCTATGGCTTCTTTTATGCCTTATATCTGGATTGCAGTAGCGGTTGTAATGGCGATTTTTGAAATATCCACCGTGCAGCTGGTGTCAATTTGGTTTGTCATCGGCGCGCTTTGCGCGGCTGTTACGGCGATATTCAACGATTCCGTTGCGGTTCAGGCAATTGTTTTTGTGGCGGTGTCGCTGCTTGCGCTGGTGATAACCCGTCCGCTCGTTAAAAAATTCAAAACCAACACCCAAAAGGTCAGCACCAACGCCGACCGCCTAATCGGTGAAACCGGCACGCTGCAAAGCGATTTGCCGGACGCCGACGCCATCGGACAAGTCAGGGTTTCCGGCAGCGTATGGAGCGCCAAGTGCGACAACCCTCCGCTCCAAAAAGGGGACAGGGTTCGGGTGCTCGCTATTGAGGGCGTCAAGCTGATTGTTGAAAAAATACAGTAAGGAGAGTATTATGGCAGGCTTAATTGTTTTGGGCGTTATTATTTTACTGGCGCTCATTCTCATCATCCGTAACATCAAAATCGTTCCGCAGGCGCACGCCTTTGTGATTGAGCGCCTCGGTACCTATCACTCCACATGGGAAACCGGTTTGCACCTCAAGGTGCCGTTTATCGACCGCATTTCCAAGCGCGTATCCCTCAAAGAGCAGGTCGTGGATTTTCCGCCCCAGCCCGTTATCACGCGCGACAACGTCACCATGCAGATTGACACGGTCGTTTATTTTGAAATCACCGATCCCAAGCTTTATACCTACGGTGTGGAGCGTCCGCTCAGCGCGATTGAAAACCTGACTGCCACCACGCTGCGCAATATCATCGGCGACCTTGAGCTTGACAACACGCTCACTTCGCGCGACACCATCAACGACAAAATCCGCATCATTCTTGACGAAGCTACCGACGCGTGGGGCATCCGCGTCATTCGCGTGGAGCTGAAAAACATTCTGCCGCCGCGCGAAATTCAGGACGCCATGGAAAAGCAGATGAAGGCGGAACGTGAGCGCCGCGCCAGAATCCTCGACGCCGAGGGTGAAAAGCGCAGTCAAATCCTTGTTGCCGAGGGCTTAAAGGAATCCGCCATTCTAAAAGCGGACGCTGTTAAGGAGCAAAAAATCCGCGAGGCGCAGGGTGAAGCAGAGGCGATTCTCACCGTTCAAAAGGCAAATGCCGACGCGCTGCGCATGCTCAACGAAGCCGCGCCCAGCGACCGCGTGATTCAGCTCAAAAGCCTTGAAGCCTTCGCCAAGGCAGCCGACGGCAAGGCGACAAAAATCATCATTCCGTCCGAAATTCAGGGCCTTGCCGGCACCGTCACCGCCGTCAAGGAAATCTGGAAGGACACCGCGGCGGAATAAGCCGCCGGCTCACTCTTTTTGAGGCTGCAAAAAATATGGACAAAACCGCTCTCGGGTGAGGGCGGTTTTCTGTTTTATCCGCTATTTTTCTTTTAAGTTATTGTAATTTGCCAAATAATTATATATAATAAATGAGTTAAAATATGTTTACAAGGAGCAAATCATGAAAAAGGTAGCTATCATAATGGGTTCTGACAGCGATTTTCCCGTTGTCTCAAAGGCAGTTAAAAAGCTCAAGGAGTTTGGCGTTCCCTACGAGGTTCACGTCATGAGCGCGCACCGCACGCCCGACGCGGCAATTGATTTTTCCGCCAGCGCCAAGAAAAACGGCTTCGGCGTAATTATTGCCGCCGCAGGCATGGCAGCGCATTTGGCAGGCGTTCTCGCCGCCAAAACCACCCTTCCCGTTATCGGAATCCCCTGCAAATCCGCGCAGCTCGACGGCATGGACGCGCTGCTTGCCACCGTCATGATGCCCACCGGTATTCCCGTGGCGACCGTCGCGGTTGACGGCGCGGCAAACGCGGCGATTCTTGCGGTTGAAATGCTTGCTCTTTCCGACGATAAACTGGCGGACAAGCTCGAAGCGATGAAGGCTGATATGGAAAAAGGCGTTGCGGCAAAGGATTTGGCAATGCAGGCTAAGGTGGCTGAGCTTTAATGAATTACATCACAATCAATCCCGCGCTCGATAAGGCGATGGACGAGTGCGGCGTATTCGGAATTTATAAAAACAACGACGATATCAACGTGGTTTCCATCACCCACGACGCGCTCTACAGTCTCCAACACAGGGGACACGTCAGCGCGGGCATTACCGTCAACGACAACCAGCATTTTGCCACCGTCAAGGAGCTCGGCATGGTGTCCGAGGTGTTTAACAGCAAAACCCTTGCAAAGCTGCCAAACGGCAACATCGCCGTCGGCCATGTGCGCTACACCTCCAGCAGCACCCTTGACCGAGCTGCAAACCAGCCGCTGGTGCTGCGTTATAAGGAAGGCTCCATTGCGATTGCCAGCAACGGCGCAATCACGAACTTTCCCGAAATCCGCAAGGAGCTCGAGCGCGGCGGCTCGATTTTTCAGTCGAACTCCAACGCCGAGCTGATGGCGTACGTGATCGCCACCGAGCGCATTCACACCGAAAATCTTGAGGACGCGGTGCTCAGCGCTATGAAGCGCTTAAAGGGCGCTTACTCCACTGTCATTTGCGCGCCGACGCGCCTAATCGGCTTCCGCGACATTCACGGTTTCCGTCCGCTGTGCATCGGCAAAATTCGCGACAGCTATGTCATCACCTCCGAAAGCTGCGTCATCGACACCGTCGGCGGCGAGCTGATTCGCGAC
>CADBSZ010000076.1 GCA_902797525.1 uncultured Ruminococcus sp.
CTGCAACAAAAGAACAACCGACCACACCATGACAACCGGTGCCAAAAACGCGGTCTTTAAGAATGTGAGCCACGCAAGATGAACATTCTGCATGTCGTTGGTGGTTCTGGTAATCAAAGACTCGGTTGAGAAAGAAGCAAAGTCCGAAATAGCGAACTTGTTGACTCTCTCATACATTCTTTGTCTGATACCGGTAACGGTACTGGCGGCGGTTGCGCTGGCTACGAATCGGATAATAACCTCGACCGCTGCCATCAAAATTGCGCATATGATCATATACAGACCATACCACCAGATTTCGGCCACACCGTTTTGCCTGCTGTTCTGCACAGCGCCGGTAAGCAAGCTGATGTAGCTGACGATTTGCATCATGAAGTAAACTTCGCATAAGGTCAAAAGGAAAATTGCAATGACCGATACCCAGTTCTTAGCCTTCATGTTTTTGAAGAGTAATTTGAACATGCCATCCCCTCTTTTAAAAATATTTTTTTATTCTAACGGCAAAGCTGCCGTCAGTTGACATATAAAAAGCTTTCGCGCCCCGGTTACGGGTTTGCCGTAGGAATCGATACCTTCACCGACGTACCTCCGCCTTCGCGCGCCGAGATAATCAGTTTGCCGCCGCACATTAAATCAAGCCGATGCCGAATGTTATTCAAGGCGATGTGCGGCTCGTTGTCGTCGACCGGGTCAAAGCCCGGCCCGTCGTCCTCAACGATAATCTCGCTGGAATGCTCCGTCTGACGGGTGACGACAGAGATGTGAATCGGCTCGCTGCTCGACTTCATGCCGTGCTTGACGGCGTTTTCCACGATAGGCTGCAACGTCAGCGGCGGAACGCGAAACATGGTGTGCGGCGTATCAAAGCTGACAAAAAGCACATCCTCAAACTGCGTCTGCTCAACGGCAAGATAAGCGCGGGTATGCTCCAGCTCATCGCGAAACGGAATGGTGTCTTCGCTCGCGATAGCGGTGAAGTTCTTGCGCAGATAGGTGGTGAAATCCAGCGTGACCTGCTTTGCCTTTTGCGGATCCTGATCGCAGAGATAATAAATGCCCGTCATGGTGTTGTAAATAAAGTGCGGGCGCATTTGAAGCACCATAATGCCGGCGCGCTGATTGGCAATTTCTCGCTGCTGGCGCATGTACTGTTCCATATTATCCGAAAGGATAAGACTGAACATCATCAGCGCACACAGCGCCATTCCGAATACAATAAATATCGCAATGTAGTTGAACAGATAGACGAACAGCGCAGCAGTCATCGGCAGCAGATATACAAGAATGGCGATATAATACTTTTTTGAAATCTTTTTTCGCCTTCTGATAATCCCCACCGTGTTGAGTATCATCATTGCAACCATCGGAAGCGGCAGCAACGCGAACCAAGGTCCGCGAAGGAACTCATTGTCCGGCGTAATATAGTAGAAAGCGTCAGTAAACTGAACGGCAATCAGCAGAACAAAGAACGCGCACCACAGCGCTTCCACACAGCGGAACAGCACACTGGTTTTTATGCTTTCGCCGCACCAATGCAGCAGCAAGACTGTCGGCATCGGCATCAGTACGGATACGGTCAAAAACTCAAAAAAAACGAGGATTCTTTCCACTGCGGTCACATTGGGAAACCTGTAGATAACGACGTCGGCAAAAAGAACCGCAACGCTTAGCAGAAGCATCGAAAAAAACGTGATAAAATATCGCCTGTTCCACCGGTCGAGGGCGGGCATAAAAGCGGAAAACACGATTCCGAGCGTCATCATCAGCAGCATTGCGCCGCCGACCGAGTATCCGGCGACATCAATCCAGTTAATCATGCGCCATCGCCTCCCGTCCAAAACGGGTATCTCAGGTTTTTGAGCTGCTCTTTCACGCCCTGAGCCGTAATCGGTTTGAGCATAAAGCCGCTTGCGCCGGTGTTCCAGGCGTCAAGCGAGTACTCGCTGTATGCGGTCAAATACACAACATTGGTGCGCGGATTGAGCCGCAGCAATTCGCGGCACAAATCCAAGCCGGTTGTGTTTCTCAGCTCAATATCCAAAAAGGCGAGCGCCACGCGGTTTGCTTTGGCGTATTCGACGGCGTCGGAGGCCTGCGTAAAGCCCATGATGGTTGCGTTCGGCAGCACCTCCTCCAGAATAGGAAGTCCCCCGGTGAGAATCAGCTTTCTGTCGTCCACCATGATGACGTTGGGGCACTCATCACTCTGCGATGCCGCCGAGAGCAGCATGTTGACGTCCACGCCCAAAACCTCGGAGAGACGGGAGATGGTTGCAGCGTCCGGCAGCCGGCTGCCGGTTTCCCAGCGAACCACTGTGGAACGGGTGACGTACATTTTTTCCGCCAACGCCTGCTGCGAAAGGCCTTTTTCCATTCGCAGTTTTCTCAAGGTGTTTGAAAAATACAGCCTCATTCTTTGTTTTTCTCCATCATTTTTGATATTTTTAGTGCATTCGACTATATTCTACATATTATTATAAACAAAATCAATACATAAAACAAGAAAAAAGTATAAAAAAAGCTGTTCCATACTGGAACAGCCCA
>CADBSZ010000077.1 GCA_902797525.1 uncultured Ruminococcus sp.
AGCGTCATAATCAGACGCTTTTGAATTTTGATTTTGTTCTTGTAATTCTTCTTCTGTTCCCTGTCCCAATCCTTCTTTTTTTCCTTTAGGAGCAGCTTGGATTTTTGCGCGACGCGCTCAATCCAAAGTGCGACCAGATAGGTGCAAAGTGATGTGAACAGAATGAAAAACGCGAATTTGTAGCCTGCGACCGCATAGAAGAATACGCTTGCCGCCAGCAGTACCGTCCATTTATATTTCTTGACAGGAAATAAGAAATAGACTAACATCGTCAGCAACACAAAAAAGAGAAAATTGAGTGTTGTGTAAGAGATGTTGAACAGCAAAATGACAACCCCCGTTTCATTTTTACAGAATTTGACTATTCTATTATAGCATAAAACAAAAGGAGTTTGTATAGGTTTTTTGATTCTTCTGATTACAATTCCGAAACTTTTTCATCAAAAAGAGCAGTACGCATGCAACGTACTGCTCCGTATTTTATGCTTTTGAATCTTCTTGCGTTAAATCAATTAACTCCCACACAATGTCGGAAACGCTGAGCGGCGTGTTGGGCTCGTCATTGGTGACGGCGATAATGTTGACGCCCTTTTCCGTGTCGGTGTACACCATCGCCTGATAGGTCGTGATGGAACCGGAATGAAAGAGTCCGTTGCCGAACACGCGGATACCAAAGCCGTAGCTTTCTTCCTCGTCATCGGTGTAGTCGGTGCCCATCATGGCGACGCTTTCGGGCGTTAAAACCTTGTTGGTGCGCAGTGAAGTAAGCCAGCAATCCAAATCGCGCGCGTTGGAAATCATATCTCCCAAGCCCATAGTGATGCCGACATACACGGTTTTCGGATGAACGGTCGGCGCGGCAAGGTGAGGTACGTCCTTAAATTCAACTTCATCAATGAAAAACGAGTGCGACATACCAAGCGGCTCAAAGATTTTTTCACGGACATAATCCATGTAGCTCATACCCGAAACCTTTTCTACAATCCGCGCAAGCAAAAAGTAGTTGGAGTTGGAATATTCGAAATCGGTGTCGGGCTCAAAGTTCAGGGGCTGCTTCAACAGCCATTGTTCCAGCGTGCTGCGGTTTTGTTCGACTGTGTTTTCATTGGTAATCAAATCGCGCAGCTCACCGGTCGGCAGCTCCGTGAAGGCGTTATCGATGTATTCAATGTCATAAAACTCCACGATGCCCGAACGCATATCCAGCAGATGGCGGATGGTTAAGTCTTTGCCGATGGCATACTGCGGATAATAGCGCGTCAGGCGGTCGTTGACACTGAGCTTGCCGTCCTGTTGCAGCGTCAAAACAGCGGCAGCGGCAAACTGCTTGGAAACAGAGCCGATACAAAACAGTGTATCGCTTGTTATCGGTTCCTCCGTGCCGCTTTTGAGCACGCCGCCGGCAACCTCATAAACCTTTTCGCCTTTTTCCGTCATCATCACGACGCCGCTGAAATCGGCGTTGCCGTCGAGCGTGGTAACATATTCTTTTTTATTCACCTGCGAGCAGGCGCATAAGGTTGTGAGTGTGACCAACACAAGAAGATACGCGAGGATTTTTTTCATAAACCCCTCCGGCAAAACGATGATTGATGATAAAATCACCGGTTGCCTTCTACAACCGGTGACGATAATTTTTGGTTATCACTTGTTAGCGGATTGCAGAGCCAACTGCTGCTCAAGCTGCTCGATGGCGTCGTCAATGGGCTTTCTGGAAGCTTCGTCCATCTGCTCAATCGAGTTGCCGGGAACGTGGTTAATATAATCGGCAACAGATTTGGAGATGGAGCAAAGCCCTGCGGAGAGCAGCGCGATGATGACAGCAAAAACGCCGATGATAACGCCTGCCTTACGCGGTCCCTTTTCGGTATTTCTGCCTTTTCTGCTTAAAATGCCGAATACAATCGCGACTATACCGAGCACAACGCCGACAAACGCCATGGCAATATTAAAGCCGCCGTGAAGCGCAAAACCCCAGTCCTTGATTGGATTCGTGAGCGCAAAAATCGAAACGAAGATAGCGATGAACGCCGCAATTCCCGTGAATAAACCGATAAAACCTTTTACATTCTTTTTCATTTGTTAACACCCCTTTTTGTTTTGTTTGAGGTTTTCCCTCTGTTGTGACTACAGTATAGCAGACTGAGTATGACAATAGTACAACAAAAAAAGATATTTTAAAAAAAGATTGAATTTTTTTAATTAAAAATCATTGAACATAAAATCTGCCCAGTAATATTGGCTCATATACTCGTTGGCATATGCGTTGACAGCACCTGCGTCCAGCTCGGCAAAGCGATAATAGTCGCAATCAAGTACCGCCGGATTCACGGAAAGCGCGTTGTAGCTTTTGTTGACGGCTTTTTCCGCGCCGATTTTTTTCAGGCTTTTCATCATACCCGAAATCAGCGTTTGCAAATAGCTTTGCTGCTTTTTGTCGTAGGGCTCGTCCTCAAACAGCGCCGCGGCGATTTCTCTCGTGCTGCACGAGCTGCCGTGACGGTGAACCAAATAGGCAAAAATCTCTTTGGAACGGCTGCGCTCAAAATGAACGGGTGTGCCATCGGGCAGAAATACGTCAAAATTGCCGAAGCACTGAACCTTTAACAGCGCATTATTCTTCGGGATAATCGGAAAACGCAAATTCTCGAGCTCGCGCGCAACCTCTTCCTTGGTGACAGGCTTCATAATGTAGCCGCTGGCGCGCATGTCCATGGCGTCCGCCTTGTATTCGGAAAAGCCCGTGACAAAGATAATATTCATCTTGGGATTGCTTTGCTTGAGCCGCTTTGCGACCTCAACGCCGTTCATGCCGCGCATGTGGATGTCCAAAAACGCGACGTCACAGCCGTTTTGCTCCGCTTCCGCCAGCAGCTCGTCCTGATCGTCAAACGAAAGAACCTCTGCGTCGGGCTTTGCTTTGGTGACGCACATCTCGAGCATTTGCAGAGCAAGCGGTTCATCGTCAAGACACAGTATTTTCATGGTTTTGTCCCTCTTTCGGCAAAATGACTGTGGCAACCGTCCCCTCGCCTACTGCACTTTCTATTTTTACCTCTCCGCCGCACATCTCTTTCAAACGTCTTTGCGTGTTTTCCATGCCGACATGCGAGCGTCCGTCGTCCTTTTTTTCTGCGTTTGCATCAAAGCCGACGCCGTCGTCAGAGATAATCACCTCGAACGCCCTGTCGGTTTCGCGCGTGGCAATAGTGACCGTTCCGCCCTGCTTTTTCATGCCGACGCCGTGCTTGACGGCGTTTTCAACCAGTGGCTGAATGCTGAGCAGCGGCAGCACAAAGTCCGTAGCCTGAATATCATAGACAATATTCAGTTTTTTGCCGAAACGGAGCTTTTCTATATATAGATACTTTTTTAAATGCTCCAGCTCCTGTTCAAACGCAACCGGCTTTGTCTGCTTGAGCGAATCCATGTTGCCGCGCAGATATTTGGCAAAGGTAACGGTGGCTTCCTGCGCCGTTTCGGGATCGATGCTGCACATCATCGCAATCGAGGTCAGCGCGTTATACATGAAATGCGGCTGAATTTGCGACACCATTACGCCGACCTTCGCCTCATACAGTTCCTTTTGCATTTGTTGATAGCGGATGGATTCAAGATACCGCTTGCGCAAATCAAATACCAGCCGCACAATTTGATAAAGCATGGTGACGGCAAGTCCGAAATGGTAAAAATGAATTTCGGTAAAATGCAGATAATGGTTGACCGCGTCAATCAATATAGACAGCGTCAGCGGCGTCCACGAGGCGAGAATCATCACTGCTTCCGCGTTGTAGCGCACTTCCGTAAACAACAGTACCGTAATAATGAGCGTTCCCACAGCGGTGCAAATGTAAAGATTCGGCGAGGTGGCAACTAAATCCTGAACGGAGGTGAATTGCAGCACAATAGCTGCAATCACAACCAAAATAAACACAGTGGCAGTTGCATTGGCAACCGCGCGCCTGAGTTTTCCTGTCAGATTTGATTTTAAATAAAACAGTATGGTAATGATCAGACAGTAATTGAGCAAACGCTCAATAATCATACAGACAGCGGGATCCATCAGCCACATATTCAGGTAGGAGCTCGTGCGCTGTATGATGACAAACACACCCCAGAAAAAACAGAGCATGCCAAAGGTGAAGTACTTGTAATTCACTCTGCCCAGAATGAACCCGGCGATTGGAAACAGGAAAATACCGAAAAAGCAAACCAGCAAAAACGCCAGCGCAGGCGGCAGCACCTCAAAAAAGAATTTGAGATAGGTTCCGTTCGCTTCGCTGTACAAAACATGAAAGCACTCGGAAAAGGTGTGCTGCTTAAAGGAATAGGGATTTTCAACCTCTAAAACAAATTCTTTGTTTTTAAGCTGACCGTCCGTGTTCAATGTGGAGTTGTAGATGGTGTCGGTTCGGTATCCGGGCGTGTCGGGAAAGCTTTGCTGCGTCATGAAGCCGATGTTATAATTCTCGTCAAAGTATTCCTTTTGAAGCATCGGATCATCGGGATTATCGCTTGATTCCAAATACATTTGGCGCAAATCCTCTTTGTTGCGGTAGGTGAGCTCAAACACCGGCTCTCCCTGAGCGGTTTTCAGCGTGTACCATACATTTTTGGAAAACACCGTTGTATTTTCAAAATACAGCGACGCGTTCTCGGACAATTTTCCTTTGAACACGATTTTATGAAAGCGGTCGTTTATCGGCTTTTCGTTGTCAATCGGCTTCCATGCGCCGCCGTCAACGGAATATTCACCGTCAATAAAGACCGTCTGAGAAACCGTCGTGTCCAGGCTGACATAATTTAGCACGCCTAACACAATAATTCCGATGAAAAGCAGCAGCACAAACAGCATGCCGGCAACCGTCCACTTTTTGCCGCCGAGCAGTTTTTTCATTCTTTCACCTCAGTGAATTTTCTTAACATTTCGGGGTGTTGAAAACGTCGGAATAAAGCATGTCGCGAATCACGGTTAAGCCGTCCTTTTCGGAATATACCGATACCGCCGGCATTTCACGGCTGAGAAACACCGCCATGCCCTCGGTGACAGAGTACGCGCCGGTGCGGCAAAATACCAAAATGTCGCCGATGGCAAGGCTGTCAAACTCGGCGCCGCGCGCCAGAATATCCGCCGTGGTGCAAAGGCTGCCGCACAGCGTCCATGCCTTGACGCCGCCGTTTGATTCATGGTCTTTTAAGTGAATAATCTTCGGAATCTGCATACCTTGCAGCTGTCCGTCGTATTTGAGCTGGTTTAAGCCGCCGTCAACGATGACATAGTTGATGTCATAATTGGTTTTTGCGTCGATGACCTTGGTGAGGTAATAGCCGCAGGGCGCGGCGAAAAAGCGCCCCATTTCAACGGTCAGCTCTGCTTTTTCGGACAGCTCGCGGATTTTTTCGCTGATGGACGCAAGGCGTTCTTCCTCTAATTCGTCCGCGTTTTCGTCAAAATAATTGACTGCCAAGCCCGTGCCGTATTCAATGCGCTGCACGGTGAAGCCGAGTTCAGACCGAATCCGCGCGATTAAATCCGCCAGATAGTCAAGCTCGCGCTCAATCGGCTTTGCCTTTTTCTTCTGTGTGCCGGTGAAATAATGCAGGCCGACAATTTGCATGCCCTTGAAGCTGTCGCGGTTTTTGATAATGTCCAAAACCGTCGCTTCCTCCATGCCGAACTGGCTGCCGCCCTTGACGTCGGTAACGCGCAGCAGCACGGGATAAACCTTGCCG
>CADBSZ010000078.1 GCA_902797525.1 uncultured Ruminococcus sp.
CGGCTGAGAAAAGTCGTTTTCAAAGAACAGCTTTTCAAACGGCAGCCGTTCGTCGGATTTCAGTCCCTTTCGCATTAAATTGTCGCGCACGGAACGCCGCTTTGCCGGATAGCCGACAGGCGCCGCGGCAGGGAGTATTTCGCCGTCCTCCAAATCCATCGCCTGTTCAAAGGCGGAGCGGTTCAGCGTTCCGGCGAGAATCACGGTGCCGAGTCCGAGCGAATGGGCGCAGAGGCACGCCTTTTCAAAGCTGTAGCCAAAGGCGATTTCATAACGCGGCACGCGCCTTACCTTTGCGGCAAGATAACACGGCGCGCCGACAATCACCGCGCTTGTCAGGCGGTGCTCCTTTGCGTTCAGCAGGCGAAAGCGCACCGCTGCGCCGAACGGATTGTCAGCCGTTTGAATCAATTGCGTCAGTTTTTCTGTGTCCGCCGCGCTGAGCGCTCTGCCGTCGAAGGTGCGCACGCTTTTGCGGTTTTGTATGACGGCTTTGATGGAACCGGACATTCTGTCACCTCGTTTTTATTTTTTCATCAATTCTTTGCCGGCGTTCCATGCCTTGCCGACCTTTTCGCCGCTGACATAATAGCCGCTTTGAAACTGGTCAAAAATCAGCGCGTTCAGCTTTGCGGGGTCAACTTTGCCCTTGTCGCCGAGCACTTTCTCGTCCGCCGCTGTGTTGATAATTTTGCCGACAATTGCATACATGCTGTCGGTGTCAATCACCTCGCACAGCTCGCACTCCATCGAAACGGGAAACTCGTCAATCACCGGCGCGTTCACAAATTCGCTTTTGATGGCGTGATAGCCGGTTCTCTCAAATTTGTCGTCCATTTTGTTGCCGGTCGCAATACCGAAAAAGTCCGCCGCGTCCATGTGCGCCCTGTCCGCAATGCTTACGGTAAACGCCTTGGATTTCAGAATGTTCTGCGTGGTTTTGTGACCTTGGCTGATGAACAGCGCAATCTTGTCCATGTCGCAAATCATGCCCCACGCGGCGTTCATTACATTGGTTTTTCCGTTTTCGTCATACGCCGCCACCATGAGCACGGGCATAGGGTAAACCGCGGGTACAACGCCCAGATTTTTCTTCATAAAAAATGACCTCTTTTCATAAATTGATTTGACATGCGTTTTGTTGTTGAATATAATAATATCATATTTTAACGGGAAAGGGAAGATGATTGATGAAAGTTTTGATGATTAACGGCTCGCCGCGCGCAAACGGCAACACCTCGCTCGCGCTCAAAGAGATGGAGCAGGTGTTTTTGAAAAACGGCATTGAGGCTGAAATCATGCAAGTCGGCAGCGAGGCGGTTCGCGGCTGTATTGCCTGCAACACCTGCTATAAAAAGGGGCAGTGTGTGTTTGACGATGAGGTAAACCTCGCCGCGCCAAAATTTGAGCAGGCCGACGGCTTGGTGGTTGCCTCCCCGGTTTATTACGCTTCGGCAAACGCTACGCTGATTGCCTTTCTCGACCGTCTTTTCTACTCAACGGGCTTTGACAAGCGCATGAAGGTCGGCGCTTCGGTTGTTGTTGCGCGCCGCGGCGGTTTGTCGGCAACCTTTGATGAGCTGAACAAATATTTCACCATCAGCGGCATGCCCGTCGCGTCAAGCCAATACTGGAACAGCGTTCACGGACGCGAAAAGGGCGAGGCGGCGCAGGACGGCGAAGGCATGCAGACCATGCGCGTTTTGGCGGAGAACATGAGCTTTTTGATGAAGAGCATCGCCCTCGGCAGGGAACAGTTCGGTTTACCTGAGCAGGAAGAACACATTTTCACCCATTTTATCCGCTGATGATCACGCTCCGGGAAACCGGAGCTTTTTGTTTTATGATTCGGACTGTCGGGTTAAACGGTAAAATGCCGGTTGAAGTTTATGCCGGCTTATGCTACAATGATAGTATATCACCTAAAGCTGGCTTTAGGCCAAGATGTTTTTGAAAAGAGGTCCTTTCATGTTTACCATCGGTCAGGTGTCCGAGCAATTTAACATTCCTGTTTCCACTCTGCGCTATTACGACAAGGAGGGGCTGTTTCCGTATATGGAGCGGCAATCGGGTATCCGCCGTTTCTCCGAAACCGAAATCGAAGCGCTGCGTGTGATAGAATGTTTGAAAGCCTCCGGCCTCGAAATAAAAGAAATCAAGCAGTTTATGCAGTGGTGCGTGGAGGGCAGCGCCACCTATCCGCAGCGCAGGCAGCTGTTTGAAAAGCGAAGGGCGGCAGTGGAACAGGAAATTGCGCGCCTGCAAAAAGCGCTCAGTCTGCTGAAATTCAAGTGCTGGTATTACGATGCTGCCGTCAAAGAGGGGAGCGAGGAGCGCGTCAGCAAAATGCTTCCCGACAAGCTGCCGCCCGAGATTCAAAAGCTGTATGACGAGGGTCGTCAATGATGTCAGGCGACTTGTGCAAAACAGGTTGACGGAAGTCCAGACACCGTGTTAAAATAAGGCATAAAGGTATATGAAAATTCAGCTTTTATGCGTCAGGCAGGAGGAAAGAAACGTTGAATATTGTACTGAATATTATTTTTCTGCTGATTGGCTTTGCCGCCCTGATTAAAGGCGCCGACTTTTTCGTGGACGGCAGCGCCTCGCTTGCGCGGCTGTTCAAGGTGCCGGGCGTGATTATCGGACTCACCATCGTCGCCATGGGCACCAGCGCGCCGGAGCTTGCGGTCAGCACTTCGGCGGCCATTCAGGGCTCCAACGAAATCGCACTGAGCAACGTCGTCGGCTCCAATCTGTTCAATTTGCTGATGGTGCTCGGCGTGTGCGCGCTGATTCATCCGCTCCCGGTCGACAGGGGAATTATCAAGCGCGATTTTCCGTTTTCGGTGGTTGTGTCGGTGTTTGTATTCGCCGCGGTGGCCCTCGGACTGTTCCAAATCGCGGACTTTTCACAGCTCGGCATGCAGACGACGGTCGGCGTACTCGGCATACCAATCGGCATTGTGCTGCTGGCGGTGTTTGCGGCGTATCTCGTTTATCTAATTATGCACGCGCGCAAAAACAAAACGGACGAGCCGCAGGAAAAGCCCCTGCCCGTTTGGAAAAGCATTTTGCTGATTGCGGTCGGCCTGGCGTGCATTATCATCGGCGGTCAGGTGGTTGTTGAAAACGCAAAGGTAATTGCTGCCGCGTTTGGCATGAGCGAAACGCTGATCGGACTGACGGTCGTCGCGGTCGGCACCTCGCTGCCCGAGCTGGTGACCTCCATCGTTGCCTCGCGCAAGGGCGAAAACGGCTTGGCAATCGGCAACGTCATCGGCTCCAATTTGTTCAACATGCTCCTGATTCTCGGCGTTTCGTCAACAATTCACCCCATCGCGGTCAACCTCGCTTCGCTGATAGATTTGGGAATTTTAATTATCGTGTCCGTCGCGGCGATGGTGTTCGCGCTCACCAAAAAGGTCAGCCGCGCCGAGGGGTTGGCGATGGTGCTGTTTTATGTCGCGACGGTTGTTTTCGCGATTGTGCGGTAAAGGAGAAGCTATGAATCATGCAGATTTAGCGGAACAATACTTTTTATCGGGCTATAACTGCGCGCAGTCGGTGCTGCTTGCGTTCGGTGACAAAACCGGTCTTGACGAAAGCACCGCCGCAAGGCTCAGCTCCTCGTTCGGCGGCGGCTTGGCGCGTATGCGCGAGGTTTGCGGCGCGGTCAGCGGCGCTGCGATGGTGCTGGGGCTGCTGTACGGCTATGACAGCCCGAACGCGCCGGATGAAAAGCGCGCGCATTATCATCGTGTGCAGGACTTTGCGGCGCGGTTTAAAGAGGCAAACGGCTCCGTTGTTTGCCGCGAGCTGCTTTCCGGCGTATCCGTTGCCGACGGGCGCGATCCCGAGGCGCGCACAGCCGCCTATTATCAAAAGCGTCCGTGTCCGCGGATCATCCGTCAGGCGGCGGAAATACTGGACGAAATGCTCGAAAAACTGTCAGGTTAGCGAGATTTTAGACTTGACGTATGCGCTTGTTTCGTCTATAATGAACATAAGGTAAAGTTTTATCTTTATTACCAATTAAGGAGGAATTGCTTATGTATTACACGGCAGAAGTAACCAATATGTGCCCCGTTGCTAAGGGCGCATATCACGGCCCGGCTCCTATCCCCGAAGAGGGCAATTGGGTTCAGGCAAAAGAAATTAAGGACATTTCGGGATTCACCCACGGCATTGGCTGGTGTGCTCCTCAGCAGGGCGCCTGCAAGCTGACCCTTAACGTGAAGAACGGCATCATCGAAGAAGCGCTGGTTGAAACCATCGGCTGCTCCGGTATGACTCACTCCGCTGCAATGGCTTCCGAAATTCTCATCGGCAAAACACTGTTGGAAGCGCTCAACACCGACTTGGTTTGCGACGCAATCAACACCGCGATGAGAGAACTGTTCCTGCAGATTGTTTACGGCAGAACCCAGAGCGCCTTTTCTGAGGGCGGTCTGCTTGTCGGCGCTTCTCTGGAAGACCTCGGCAAGGGGTTGCGTTCACAGGTCGGCACCATGTTTGCCACTAAAGAAAAAGGTCCCCGTTATCTCGAGATGACCGAGGGTTACTGCACACGCATCGCTCTGAACAAGGACGATGAAATCATCGGTTATGAATTTGTCAGCTTCGGCAAAATGATGGACTTCATCAAGGGCGGCATGGACGCCAACGAAGCGCTTGAAAAAGCGAAGGGTCACTACGGCCAGTTTGACAACGCGGCGAAGTATATCGACCCGCGTCACGAATAAGGAGGTGTGCAGTATGAGTTTATTTGAAAACTACGACAGAAGAATTGAAAAAATCAACGGCGTTATCGCC
>CADBSZ010000079.1 GCA_902797525.1 uncultured Ruminococcus sp.
CTGGACTCCGAAATCGTGGACGACACCACCACCCTCACGCTGGAATCCGCCACCTTTGACGCGGCTTCCATCCGCAAATCCACCGTCCGTCTGGCGCACCGCACCGACGCTTCCATGCGCTACGAAAAGAGCCTCGACCCCGAAATGACCGACGTGGCGATTGCACGCTTTTTAAATCTTTTAAAGAAATATGACAGCGGCGCAGAGGTGGTTTCCGCCCTCACCGACGAGTATGCTTATCACTTCGACACTGTTGAGCTGAACTTTACCAAGGCGTTTGTCGACCGCTACACGGGCATTGAAATCGACAACGACACCATCGTGAAAACCCTGACCGGTCTCGGCTTTAAGGTATCTGTTGACGGCGACACGTTTGACGTGGTGGTTCCCAGCTGGCGCGCCACCAAGGACGTTACCATGAACGCCGACATCATCGAGGAAATCACCCGTATCTACGGCTACGACAACTTTGAAGTGCACACCACACGTTCGCCGCTTTATCCCGTGCGCCCCTATGAGGTTAAGAGCAACGAGGAAAAAATCAAGGATATTCTCGTTAAGCGTTACAACCTGCACGAGCTGCACTCCTATGTTTGGGCGTATTATGACGAGCAAAAGGCGCTCGGCATTGAGGTGGAGGACAACATCAAGCTGCTCAACGCCACCAACCCCAACATCGAAACCATCCGCAACAGCATGATTCCCACCCAGCTTTGCCAGGTTAAGACCAATGTGGGCTATGCCCCTGCGTTCGGCATCTTCGAAATCGGCAGAGTCGTCACCGGCATGACCGAAAACAACCTTTGCGTCGAAAAGAAAAAGCTCGCGATTACCCTCTACAGCAAAACCGAGGACGTCAAGGCGCTCTACTTTAAGCTGCGCGATATTCTCGCGGTGATTACCGACGACATCAAGCACAAAACGCTCGGCTTTGTTGAGGCGCAGCCGACGCACAGCTTTGAGCATCCCGTCAACCTCAACAGCGTGGTGCTTGACGGCGTAGACATCGGCACCATCGGCATTGTTCATCCCACCGTGGGCAAGAAAATCGACAAAAAGGCGGCGGTTGTGTTTGCCGAAATCGACATGCAGGCGTTTGCCGACGTGCAGAACGCGTCGATTGTTTATGACGAGCCGTCCAAGTTCCCGCCGATGGATTACGACATCAGCGTTGTCATTCCCAAGGGCGTGCTGTTCGCCGACATGGCAAAGTGCTGGCAGGACGAGGGCAAGGGCATTTTGAAGTCCGCGCGCATCGTCGACAGCTACGACACCGATTTGTTCCACAGCGAAACCGTCCGTTTTGAGTTCTCCTCCAACGAGAGAACCCTGTCCTCCGCCGAGGTGCAGGAGATTATGGACAATATCATCGAAAACCTCAAAGCCCTCAACGTAACGTTGAGATAACAAAAGGCGTGCTGCGGCACGCCTTTTTGAATGGACAACGGAGAGTCATTTTCTTTAACTGCCAAAAAACCACTTGCACTTTTGCACAAAATGTTGTATAATATTCAAATAGAACCTTGGGAGGTGTTTCGGTATGTTAGATAAAACGATGATTTTTTCGCTGGGCGAGGAAAAGGACGACCAAATTAAGGCAGGGCTCACCATTGTGTATGACGCGTTAAGACAGAAGGGCTACAACCCCATCAATCAGATTGTGGGTTATATTCTGTCCGAGGATCCCACCTACATTACCACCTACAACAACGCCCGTAATATCATCAGCAAAATTGACCGTGACGATTTACTGGAAGCACTTGTCAAGTCCTACCTCAACGTATAATTCAGAAAGGATTGGTGCTTTGTGGCAGACAGCAAAAAGGCAGGGGAGTTCTTTACCTATAAGGGCAGACCTCTTGTGCGCTGCGGCGACGAAATTTACTACGGCAACATGGAAGAGCCGTATGTTATACGATTGCAGATTAAAAGCAAGAAGGAAGTCAACGGCGAGGAAATCGCCGACAAGGTGACGGTGCAGCTGATGGCGACCGATCCCTATCTTTCACCCCGCAAGCAGCTTGTCAAATCAAGCGAGAAAAAGGGCCTGTTCCTTGCGATGGATATTGCGGACATTTGGCTGGAACGCGCCTTGGCAGGCAAGCAATAAGACAAAACAAAAACCGGCTCATGATGACGAGCCGGTTTTTTATTTTGAAATATCGGCAAACAAAAGGGCGGCTCAAACGAGCCGCCTTCATTTGCGAAATAAGTATTTCTTAGCCCTGCTTCTTAAGCTGCATAGCGCCTACAATGTAGAGCACGGGGAGAACAAAGCCGGTAACCAGGGTGATGGGGCTGAAGCTCTTAGCAATGATGCTGAAGATAATCGAAACAACCTGAACACCAACGATAACATAACCAACAATGGTCATGAACTGAGCCTTTGCGGGGTTGGTCCAGTTAGCGAGACCGGTGAAGCCTGCAAAGATTTCAACAGCAGAACCGATAACGCCGATGATGATGCCTACCCACATCATAGCGAGGTTGCCGCCGAGAGAAGCGTTGTCTGCGTCGCTCAGTACGGAAGAGTACTGGTTGGCGATAGCGTTAGCTGTGCCGCCGACTACACCTGCGATGATCATGATGATTGCGCCGAGGATACCGCCGACGATCATGATGATGCTGACTACTTTCAAGAGTTTTGAACCTTGCTGTTCCATGAAAATTTCCTCCTCAATAAAAAAAGAATAAAAACTTGCGGTTTTTCAACCACACTTATTATACCATATAAGAATGATAAATGAAATTACAATCCTGTTACTTCTTTGCCATTTCAAATTTTTCGTCAACTCTGCCTAAAATCAAGGCACTTTATTCAGCTAAAATGCAAAATTACGATACCTTAAAATCCATTTATTCCTAATTCTTACCGAATTTGTCAAGAATAATGCCGCTCTTTTTTACGTATAATGATAAAAAAAGGAGCGAACACGATGATTCAACTCAATTGGCAAAAAATTAAAACCTATGCTATTTCTATTTTGATTCCCGTCGCGCTCGGCGCGATTGTGGGTATCCTGATTTCCGGCGCGATGGATTACGAGTCGCTGCCCAAGCCGCCGCTTGCGCCGCCGCCGCTGCTGTTTCCCATCGCGTGGAGCATTTTGTATGTGCTCATGGGCGTGTCCTACGGAATCCTGCGCAGCAACTCATTGACGGATACATCGCTGAACGCCTTGTATTACAGCCAGCTTGCCGTCAATCTGCTGTGGCCGATTTTCTTTTTTGTGCTCAAATGGCGGCTGTTCGCGTTCATTTGGATTGTGGTGCTGCTGCTGTTGGTCATCATCATGGCGGTGCGGTTTTACAACAAAAACCACGCGGCAGGGCTTTTGCAATTGCCCTATGTCGCCTGGGTGGCGTTCGCAAGCTATTTGAATATCGCGATTTATTTGCTGTCAGTTTAACAATGCCGATGAAAAAGGGGTGACTCAAACGAGCCACCCCACATTTCTGTTATTGCTTAAAGTCCTAACTCACTCTTAAAAATCTGCGTGATTTTTTCGGCGTTGTCGGACACAATCATCGTGATGTACATGCCGTTTTGCTCCACCTTGCAGCCCTCAATCATCTTTGCCTGCTCGGCGTTGTAGTTTTGGTTCTGCGCCAGCTTGGACGCAAAACGTGTGTCGAGCGCCTTTTTAATCTGCACGGCGCCGGCGTCGTCCTTTGCCTTGACGAGCACAACCTCCTCCTGGTTGACGCCCGAGTTGTTAATGCCGCCGGCATATTCGGCAGCCATGTCCTCGGTAATGCCGTAAAAACGGCCGAGAGTGTTGATGTTTGCAAATTCGTCAAAGCTTTCAAAGGTGACCTCCGCCTTGATTTTGTCCCATGCCTGCGCGACGGTCACGTTTTTCTGCTCGGTGCTGCCGCCGCAGGCGCACAATACGGCGCCCATCAGAACAGCGGCGAGTAAAACTGCAACTAATCTTTTCATTATACATTCTCCTTCAAAAATTCTGCCCACAGCGCGCACGCCGCGTCGGTAAAGTGGATGCCCTGCGCGTCAATGTCGCCGCAGTATTCCGTCGGCAGACAGCCGTTTTCATCGGCAAGACAGCCGTATACGTCCAAATACGGAAGACTCTGCTCGCTGCAATACGCCTTGAGCGCCTCGTCAAACGCGCGGATTTTTTCGTTGTTAAGGTTTTCGCCCTCTTTGCTTTGAATCATCGGCGTCACCGACTGCACATAAATTGCCGCGTTGGGCGATGTGGCGCGGAGGTTGCCGATCAGGGTGCGCGCGCTTTCCATCGCGCCGTCAATGCCGTAAAGGCCGATGTCGTTCATGCCGAGCATGACGAACACCTTGTTGGCGCCGGTAACGGAGGCGCAGTCCTGCGAAAGATAGTTTTGCCCCTGATAATAGGGGTGAACGCTGTCGGCGCGGTCCAAATCCCACAGCGCGTTGGTGTAGCCGAGGCTGCCGGCGCAGAAAAACTGCGCGTCGCCGAGCGCCTCGGGATGATTGGCGCAATAGTAGCTGAGCTTTAAGGTTACGCTGTCGCCGAGAAACACCGCGTCGTTAAACCATGCGGCGTCGGCAGGCTGTCCGGGCGCGCGCGTTGCCGGCGCCTGTGTTTCGGCTGCGGTTTCCTCAACCGTTGTCGCGGCTGCGGCGGAATCCGTGTTCACCTTCACCGCCAGTTGGCTTTCACAGCCGACAAAGCAAAAGGCCGCGGCGACAAGGCAAAGCAAACCGCCGGCGAATCGACATATTTTCATATTATTCTTCCTTTTTCGATGTTTTCTGTACGTTATTATAGCCAAACAAAAGACGGTTGTCAAGCTGTTTCGGGGGCGGCAGACGTACAAATCCGCGCCGTTGTTATAATAAAAAAATATTGTTGTAAAATGATGATTTGAGCAATATATTTGTTGAAAAAAGCTGTATGATATGCTAAAATAAGATTAAGTTTGCAACCCTGCAAGCAAAGAAACATACAAAGACAACTCCAAGGGTATGAACATTGAGTTAGGACGGATCTTTTATGGATACTAGCATTATTTTCAGCGTTATTATGGTGTTGGGCGGCTTAGGCCTGTTCCTCATCGGCATGAAGCAAATGGGCGAGGGCCTGGAGCTCGCCGCCGGTAACAAACTGCGTATCATGCTGCAAAAAATTACCAGCAACAAATTCATCGCCATGCTTGTCGGCGTGCTGGTAACGGCGGTTATTCAAAGCTCGTCGGCCACCGACGCCATGGTGGTCGGCTTCGTCAACGCGGGCTTGATGGACATTTATCAGAGTATCGGTATTTTGTTCGGTTCCAAAATCGGTACCACCGTTACCTCGCTGATTCTCGCCATCGACATCAAGGCGATTGTGCCGCTGTTCACCTTTGCCGGCGCGCTGGTAATCACCTTTGCCAAAAAGAACAACTACCGCTATTACGGCCAGATTCTCGCCGGCTTCGGTATTTTGTTCATGGGCATGGACATGATGAGCCAGAACTTCGGCTTCCTTAAAAATTCCGAGTTCTTCGCCAACGCCGTATCCACCATGTCCTCGCCGTGGCTGGGACTGTTAATCGGTATGGTTTTTACGGGCATTATTCAAAGCTCGTCGGCGTCCGTCGGTATTTTGATGGCGCTCGGCGCCAGCGGCGTTGTCACGCTCGACAATTGTATCTACATCATCTTCGGCATGAATGTCGGCGCGTGTATGCCGGTGTTTTTGTCTGCCGCGGGCGCGAACCGCGAGTCAAAGCAGGTGGCGCTGTCGAACTTTTTAACCAGCCTTTTTGCGGCGATTTTGCTTTCGCTGATACTCATTGTGTTGTCGCCGACCGCACTGAACGTGCCGCAGTTTGTTGAAAACATCCCCTTCCTCAAGGGCAACACTGCCGGTCAGATTTCCGCCATGCACATTGTGTTCAACGTGCTGCGAACGGTGATTTTCCTGCCGCTTTCCACGCCGATGATCAAACTAACGAAGCTGATTCTGCACGACATCGACGACGAAAAAGAGAAGATGGAAACCGTTTATCTTGACACCCGTATTCTCACCACGCCTCCTATGGCGGTTCTTTCGGTTGAAAACGAGTGCAAGCGTTTGGGAGAGCTGGCGCGCAAAAACTATCACTACGCTATGAAAGCGTTTTTCGAGGGCGACACGCACCTGATTGAAAAGGTGGACAAAAACGAGAAGGTCATCGACTTCCTCACCCACGAAATCACGCGCTATATCGTCAAAATTAACGGTCTTGACATCGTTGACAGCGACCGCAAAACCATGGGCGTTATGTATTCGGCGATTCAGGACATCGAGCGCATCGGCGACCACGCCGAGAACATCACCGAGCACGCCAAGGAAATGATCGACAACAAGGTGAAGTTTACCGACTCCGCCATGCAGGAGCTGCATCACCTTGACGAACTGGTGACAAAGCTGCTCGACGACGGTCTGACGCTGTTTAACGCGCAAAATGTGGATTTCGAAATTGCCAAGTCGGTTATCGAAACCGAAAGCTCGCTCGACAGCCACGTAAAAATCTATAAATTTAACCATATCAACCGCATGAACAACGGCGAATGCAGCGCCGAAAACGGAACAATTTTCCTCGATATGCTTACCATTTTGGAGAGAGTCGGCGACCACGCCAACAATGTGGCGTTCTCAATTCCGAGAAACAAGCTCGGCTCTATCGTAAAAAGAGGCTGATTCCTTTATGAAAGTGAAAGTTTTGCCGGTTCTGCTGGCGCTGATTCTGGGCGCGTCGCTGCTTGGCGCGTGTTCGTCGCGGCAGAATCACACGGCAACCGCCGACGAGGCGGTGAACCGCGTGTATCCCGAAGGCGAGGGCAAGTTTTACGACCCGTCGGCGGTGATTTCCACCGCGGCGGAATCCACCGCAGCCGAAGCCGCCACACACGCGGCGACAAAGGCGACGTCCGCGCGCCCGAAAACCACGAAGGCGACAACCGCGACCGATTCCACCGGCAGCCAGCCGACGACCGTTCAGGGCAACGTGCCGCCCGATAATATTACAGACGCGAACATCAACCCCAACCTCGGCACCATTCAAAGTCAGGTTGCCGCGCGCATGGAAGCGCTGTCCGTTAAATCCATCTCGCTCAGCGAGACATCTCTGACGCTGGAGGCAGGCGAGAGCCGGCAGCTGCGCATCAGCTTTAATCCCTCCGACGCGGCGATTAAGTCCTGCTCGATGACCGTGAGCAATTCAAACGCCGCCGCCACACTGTCGGGTACCACCGTGACCGTCAAGGGCATTAAGGCAGGCACCGCAACGCTGACCGTGACCTCGCACAACGGCCACAGCGCCGCCTGCAACATTACCGTTAAGCGCAGCGAAACGCCGGTTACCGACGACACGGTGCTCAGCCACGCGGATTTGTGTACCGCCGAAAACGCCAACCGTTGGAGCGAAGCGGTGGCGGCGCGTCTGGCAACGCTCGGCATGAACCGCAACAGCTCGCTCAGCGGCGCAAGCGCCGAGCTGTCAACCGCAATGCTGAACAACATGTCCTACCGCGACGCCGAAAGCGAGCTGACCTCTCAGGCGGAAAGCCTGCTGTCGTCGCTGACAGGCGGCAACTGGACGGGCTTTGACTACAATTGCTTTGCCGAAGAAAGCGGCGGCAATTTTGTTATCACCATTGTTATCAATGAGAGCGCGGAATAAAAATGACCAACAAAAAAGGAGTTATCTCACGCAGGGGATAACTCCTTTTTGTCATGTTTTATTACCAAGCCGGTCAGCGCGTTGACGGGAATACACAACAGTCCCCACAGAAAACTGTATACCAAACAAATTTGACCTTTGATATTGAGCCGCAAATTGGCGTAATTCCAAACGTTGCGTTTCATTTTGATATTTACCACACAGCCGCAGCAAAATTCGGCGAAGGTGATAATCAAACTGCCGCAAACGCATTTTTTAAACAGCGAAAAATAAGAAAAGCGGTTAAAAAACCTGCCCAGCGACAGACAGCAAACGCCGCCCAAAAGCGACATGGTCCAGTGTGTTTTGCGGCGCCACAGTATTTCAATCAGCGGATAGCCGGCGGCGCCGAGGGCAAACAGCTTTAAATTTGTTTTGCGCAAAAAAATCACCGACAATAGTATTGCCGGTGATTCCTGCATTATCAATTTTTGATGGTGATGATTACTTTGCGAAGGGGTTGGGAATGTTGCCCAAAAAGCCCTTTGCCTGCTTGATAATATCCTTTGCCTGCGCTTTATCCATGCCGAATTTCGCGTTAAGCTCGTCGGCGATTTTGTCCTCGTCGCCGCCGCTCATGATGATTTCACCGATTTTGCCGATGTCGTCCATGCTAAAGCCCATTTTTTCCAAGAATGATAAATCCATAATTTCTTCTCCTTTAGTAATTATATTTCCCTTTCAATCACCGCGCAGGTAATGTTGTCGCTGCCGCCGCGGTTCAGCGCGGCGCGCGTCAGCTCCGCTGCGGGATTGCAGGGGTGATTTCTGAGGATGGTTTCCATCGTCTTTTTCGACAGCTCGTCATACAGGCCGTCGCTGCACAGCAGCAGCTTGTCGGTGCGCTGCAGCATTACAGGCTCGTACATCTGCGGCAAAATGCCGTTTTGCGCCGTGTCCGCGCCCAAAAACGCCGTCAGCTTGTGACTGTCCGGGCTTTTTTCGGCTTCCTCTCGCGTATAGAAGTTTGCCTCCAGCCTTTTGGCGGCGACGGTGTGGTCTTTGGAAAGCTGCGTCAGCTTGCCGCCACGCAGCAGATAAACGCGGCTGTCACCCAGCGAAAACGGAGTGGCAATTTCGTTTTTTATCACCACTGCCGCCGCGGTGCTGCCGCCGGTTTCACAGTTGTGCTCTTCCAAAAAAGCGCGGATGGCGTTGTTGGCGCGGCGCGTAAATTCCGCCGCCAGCTCATCCACTGCCGTTTCGGGAGACTGTGCCAGCCGGTGATACATGCCCTTCGCGGTTTTGGCGGAAATCAGCGCGGCGTAGTCGCCCAAGGACTCGCCGCCCATGCCGTCAAACACGGCGGCAAGCAGGGGAGAATTCAACACACGGCTGAAATTCACGTTTTTGTATTCCAACCGCTTGCATACGCTGTTGAGGATGAAGTTGTCCTCGTTGTTTTTGCGTGCCAAGCCCGTGTGAGAGGTCACATACGCACGGTAGCATTCCGCAAATTTAGTTTTTCCGCGTCCTCGAAAATCCATACCCACCAACCGAATCCATTTGTTTTCTCTATTTTACTATGTGCAAAACGTTGTGTCAAGGGCTTTGGCGCCGCGACGAAGGGTGTGCTGTCATCAGATAAGACGTATAAAACAAGGGCAGTGCAAACCACACTGCCCTTTATCATGTTCGTATCAAATATCCAATGATTTAATTGACTCAAACTCGTCCGTAATTTCCTTCGAGGGCTTTTTGGTGCAGAGGGAAACCACAACGTTTACCACCAGCGCCAGCGCAAAGCCGACAACAAGGGAATAAAGGCCGGTCGCCTTGTAGATGGTGTCGCCGTTCATCAGGGGCAGATAGTCCCAAACGATAACGGTAACGGTACCGGTCGCCATGCCGGCAACCGCGCCGGCGAGGGTGGAGCGCTTCCAGAACAGCGCCAGCAGCACAACGGGGCCAAACGCCGCGCCAAAGCCTGCCCACGCATCGGAAACCAGGCTCATTATGCTCGAGTTGGGGTCAAGCGCAATCAAAAACGCGATAACCGCAACCGCGACAACCGCGATTCTGCCAACCAGCAGCGCCTTCTTTTCACTTGCGTCCTTTTTGATAACGCCCTTAAAAATATCCTCCGAAATTGCGGAAGAGGTAACCAGCAGCTGACTGTCCGCAGTGGACATAATCGCCGCCAAAATTCCGCAAAGGAAAATACCGCCGATGAAGATTAAGAAACCGTTGCCCGAGAACAACTGCTGAATCAGGCGGATAAACGCCGTTTCGCTGTTGGCGTCGGTCAGCTGGTTCGTCAGATAGCCTCTTGCCACCAAGCCGACGAAGCAGGCGGCAACGAGCGAAAGCACACACCAGACAATCGCGATTTTTCTCGATTTTTTAACCTCGTGCTCGTTCTTGATCGCCATAAAGCGAATAATGATGTGGGGCATGCCGAAGTAGCCGAGTCCCCACGCGAGGTTGGAAATAACCGAAACCGCCGAAATGGTGGAGCCGTCGCTGTTTTTGACAAAGTTGAGATAGTTGGCAGGATCCTGCACGCCCTTTGCGGAAAGCGAGGCGGCAAAGCCCGTGTCCCAGGTCATCAGCGCATAAGCCACAATCGGCACCGCCAAAATCGCCACGAGCATCAGCAAGCCCTGAATGAAGTCGGTGGCGCAAACTGCCTTAAAGCCGCCGAGAAAGGTGTAAATCAAAATAACAACCGCCGCAATAATCAAGCCGATAAGATAAACGTTGGTGTCCATGCTGCCGTCGGCCTGCTTTTGTCCGAACAGGGTGGCAAACAGCTTTGCGCCCGAGCTGAACGCCGAGGCGGTGTAAACCGCGAAGAAAATCGCGATAATAACCGCAGACACAATCTTGATAACGCCCTTTTTGTCGCGGTAACGGTTTTCAAAAAAGCTGGGAATCGTCAGCGAATTGCCTGCCACAATGGTATATTTTCTCAGGCGCGACGATACGATGTACCAGTTGAGAATCGTACCAATCAGCAAGCCGATGGCAATCCATGCCTCGCCCGTGCCTGCCAGATACACCGCGCCGGGAAGCCCCATCAGCAGCCATCCGCTCATGTCGCTCGCCTGCGCCGACAGCGCCGCTGTCCAGCCGCCGAGGTTTCTGCCGCCCAGAAAATAATCTTCGTTGTTTTTGGTTTTCCTTGAGTAAAATGCGCCGATGGCAATCATCAGAACCATATATACCGCAAAGGCAGCCAAAACAATGATGTTTTCCGTACTCATATTGTTCCTCCTACTAATTTAAACTATTAATGCGTTAAAGCACAAATACGTATATACTATATCAAAAAGCCGCGGAAAAATCAAGTCTATTTGCCATAATTTAAAAAATAAAGAAAATTCACCCTAATCTCACGCGAAATGTTGATTTACAACCGAAAAAATAGTATAATAAACTTAACTATGGACTACTCTGAAAAAGGAGACAAATATGGATTTTGTCAAAAGAACATGGGCGGAGATTTCGCTCGACGCGATTACCCATAACTTCCATGAAATTAAACATAAAGTCGGCGCAAACGCCAAAATCTGCTGTGTGATTAAAGCCGACGGCTACGGCCACGGCGCTGTTGAGCTGGCGCATATTTATGAAAAGCTCGGCGCGGATTTTTTCGCGGTGTCAAACATCGACGAGGGAATTGAAATCCGCACCTCGGGTTGCCGCCTGCCGATTGTCATTTTGGGCTACACGCCCGTGCGCGACGCGCAGCGTTTGGCGCAGTACAACATCTCTCAGGCAGTGTTTTCGCTGGATTACGCCAAGGCGCTGTCCGCGCAGTGCGCCGAATACGGCTGCGTGTGCAAAATTCACATCAAGTGCGACACCGGCATGAGCCGCATCGGCTTTATGTGCCAGGAGTTCCCGAGAGATGAATATTCTATAAAAGAAATAATAGAGGCGTGCGAACTGACCAACCTACAGCTTGAGGGCTTGTTTACGCACTTTTGCGTGTCGGATGAGCGCGAGGAGGGCAGGGCCTTCACCGAAAAGCAATACGCGAACTTTACGCACGTCAGGGATTCGCTCACACAGGCAGGGCTGAATGTTCCCGTTTGTCACTGCTCCAACAGCGGCGCGATTGAGGACTACGAAAACACCTACTGCGACATGGTGCGCGCCGGCATTATTCTTTATGGCCTGGCGCCATCGCCGAAGCTGGTGGGCAAGCTCGATTTGCAGCCTGCCATGACGCTCAAAACCACCGTCGCCTATGTTAAAACGCTGAAAAAGGGCGCGGATATTTCCTACGGCAGAACCTTCACCGCCGAAAAGGACATGAAAATCGCCACTGTGCCTATCGGTTACGCCGACGGTTATGTGCGCGAAAACGCGAAGGACGGCTATATGCTTGTTGACGGCCGGCGCGCGAAAATTGTCGGCAGAATTTGCATGGACCAGACCATGCTCGACGTTACCGACATTGACAACGTGAACATCGGCGACGAGGTGATTGTATTCGGCAGCGGCGAACACGGCGAGCCGACGGCAGACGACCTTGCCGCAAACACCGGAACCATCAACTACGAGGTGGTGTGCCTGGTCGGCAAGCGCGTGCCGCGCATTTACTACAAAAACGGAATTATTACGGAAGTGATGTATAAGCTATGAGACTTTTGGTTGTTGACGGCAACAGCATTGTCAACCGTGCGTTCTACGGAATCCGTCCTTTGACCAACAAGGAAGGGCAGTTCACCCACGCAATCTACGGCTTTTTGACTATGCTGCGCAAAATTGAAAAGGCGGAAACGCCCGACGCGGTCGCCATCGCGTTCGACCTCAAGGCACCCACCTTCCGCCACAAGGCATACAGCGGCTACAAAGCAACCCGAAAGGGCATGCCGCCGGAGCTGGCAAGCCAAATGCCGCCGCTGAAGGAGCTGCTCGGACTGCTGGGCTACAAGCTCGTCACCTGTGAGGGCTATGAAGCCGACGACATCCTCGGCACGCTGTCCCTTGCCTGTGAAAACAGCGGCAACGAGTGCGTTATCGCCACAGGAGACCGCGACAGCCTGCAGCTGGTGTCCGACAAAACGCAGGTGCACCTGTGCACCAACCGCGACGACATTCTTTACACGCCCGAAAAAATCAGGGAGGACTACGGCGTAACGCCTGCCGAGCTGATTGAAATGAAGGCGATTCAGGGCGACTCCTCCGACAACATTCCCGGTGTGGCAGGCATCGGCCCCAAGGGCGCCGGCGATTTGATTCAGCGCTACCACACCGTGCAGTATATTTACGACAACATCGACGCGCTCGACATCAAGGACGGCGTGCGCAAAAAGCTGATGGCTTCTAAGGACAACGCGTTTTTGAGCCGCATGCTCGGCGAAATCTGCCGCACCGCGCCGGTGGATACCGACATTTCGCATTATAAAGTTGACATTCAGGACAGAGCCGCCTGTGCGCGATATATGGCACGGCTTGAATTATTTTCTTTAATCGAAAAATACGACCTTGAAGCAGCGCCTGTTGCCGCCGAAGCAACCGAAAAAGCGGCTGTTTTCACAGTGGTACATGAGGATAATATTCCTTTAGAGAATAATAAACTCTACCTTTCATTTGATATTTCCGATAAAGAATTAAAATCCTTTGCCGTCATGCAAAACGGAAAGGTGACGGTTTCCGGTAACGAAGCGCAGTTTCGCGCGATTCTTGCCGGCGGTTACGAGGTGTTCACGCGCAGCAGCAAGGCGCTGTTCGCCTATGCCGACCGCGGCGGCTTTGACCTCACCTGCAAGCTGTTTGACGTAGAGCTGGCGGCATATTTGCTCGAGCCGTCGTCAAAGGATTACACCGACGAAAACCTCTGCGCGGCGAATCAAATCGAGCTGCCCACCGCGCAAAACGAGGAGGACAAGCCTTATCGCGCGCTGGCGGTGTATGACAGCCTCTGCGACAAGCTGCTCAACGAAATCAAGGCAAACGAGCAGGAAAAGCTGCTCTACGACGTGGAAATTCCGCTGGCGAGGGTGCTCGCGAAGATGGAGAACATCGGCTTTGCGGTTGACCGTCAGGGAATCGCCGACTACGGCGCGAAGCTGTCGGCGCAGATTGCGCAGCTTGAAGCGGAAATCTATCAAAGTGCGGGCGGCGAGTTCAACATCAATTCGCCCAAGCAGCTCGGCAAGGTGCTGTTTGAGGATTTGGGACTGCCCGTCAAAAAGAAAACCAAAAGCGGCTACAGCACCAACGCCGAGGTGCTCGAAAGCCTGCGCTATCAGCACCCTGTGGTAGACATGGTGCTGCAGTACCGCACGCTGGCAAAGCTCAACTCCACTTACTGCGAGGGCTTGCTCAAGGTGATTGCCGCCGACGGACGGATTCATTCCAATTTTAACCAAACCGAAACCCGAACCGGCAGAATCAGCTCCACCGAGCCGAATTTGCAGAACATTCCCGTGCGCACCGAGCTTGGCAGGGAAATGCGCAAGTTCTTTTGCGCGCGCGAGGGCTGGGTGCTGGTGGACGCGGACTACTCGCAGATTGAGCTGCGCGTGCTCGCGCATATCGCCAACGACGCCAATATGATTGAGGCTTTCAAAAACGGCGACGACATTCACGCCATCACCGCGTCGCAGGTGTTCAATCTGCCGCTCGACATGGTCACGCCTGCCATGCGCAGCCACGCCAAGGCGGTCAATTTCGGTATCGTCTACGGCATCGGCGCGTTTTCGCTCGGCAAGGATATCGGCGTCACCACCAGAGAAGCCAAAAAATATATCGACAACTACCTCGCCCATTACAGCGGCGTGGAAAGCTATATGGAGCGCGTCGTCGAGCGCGCCAAAATCGACGGCTACGTGGAGACCATGTTCGGCAGACGGCGCTATCTGCCGGAACTGA
>CADBSZ010000080.1 GCA_902797525.1 uncultured Ruminococcus sp.
AATCAGAAGATAAAATAAAACCGATAGTTCTGAAGCAAACGGTTCTTTTGTTTATATGTCAAAACATCCGGGCAGAACGTTTGGTCTGCCCGGATGTTTTTGTTGTAAATTGGATTACATGCTTTCTTTCAGCACCTGAATAACCTCGTCCTTGGTCAGCGTTTTGTAGCCGCCGTCGAGAATGATGGTGCCCTCCGCGATACCGTTGAGCATATCCTCGGTCGCGCCCAATTCGCTGATGGAAAGCGTAACGCCGATTTTCTTCATCCAGTTCTCCATCGCTGCAAGGCCTTCGTTTGCAACCTGTTCGTCGGTTTTGCCGTCGGCGCAAACGCCCCACACTTCCTGCGCAAAACGCTTAAACTTGTGAAGACCATACGGCATAATCATGCGGTAATAAGGCAGCGACACGGCCGCCAGCGTCATGCCGTGGGTTGCGTCGGTGTACGCTCCGACCGACTGACCAATCATATGCACCATCCAGTCGGTGGATTTGCCGCGTGAAATCAAGGTGTTGAGTGCCCATGTTGCCGTCCACATAATGTTGGAGCGCGCCTCATAATCCTCTGGATTTTCCACGGCAATCAGCGAGCTGTGAATCACGGATTTCATCAGCGCTTCGGCGAGATAATCACTGGTGTTGTCGTCCTCGCCCGAAAAATACTGCTCACAGATGTGGTTAAAAATATCGTAGATGCCGGCCACCATCTGGCGCTTGGGCAAGGTCATGGTGTATTTCGGATTCAAAACAGAAAACTTCGGCATCACTTCGTCGCCGAAAACATGACCGATTTTGAGTTTTTGCTCGTGGTTGGTAATCACCGCGCCGCCGTTCATTTCGGAGCCGGTGCCTGCCATTGTCAGCACACAGCCGACAGGGACGATTTCGCAATCGGGCTCTTCAAAGCGGATATAATATTTGTCCCAAGGATCGTCGTCGCAGTGGACGGACACCGACACTGCCTTCGCATAATCACAGCAGGAACCGCCGCCGACGGCAAGCAGAAAATCCACCTTGTTCTCACGCGCAATTTTAACGCCCTCGCGCAGCTTTTCAACCGTTGGGTTTGGCATAACGCCCGCGTCCTCTACAACGGTTTTTCCGTTGCTTTTTAAGATGGCGATGATTTCATCATACAGACCGTTTTTCTTAATCGAACCGCCGCCGTAAATCAGCTGAACGGTTTTTCCAAATTTGGGCAGCTCCTCGTTGAGATAGCCGAGCGCTTCGTCTCCAAAATATAGCTTGGTGGGGTTGTGATAACGAAAGTTGCCTAACATAATGATTCCTCCTTTTTTTATGATAGCATATTTTAAATGAATTGAAAAGTTTTTACAGCGCTTTTCCAAATGTATAGGCGGCTTCCAGCATATCCTCGCGCCTGCCGACCTCGTTTGCGTCGTTGACGCCGCCGCCGTTGAATACGCCGGCAAAGCGCGCTTTTTCAAAGCAGGCTATCCAGCCCTTCAGACCGCCCACGGCGGTTTCGACCACCTCGTTGCCCTCCTCGGCGGAGGTCGTCATTAAGTAGACGTCGCGGAAGCGGTACTCCTGCGGATAAAGCGGATTCAAGCGGTCGAGCAGGGTTTTCAGCTGTCCGCTCAGCTCGTAATAATAAATCGGCGTTGCAAATACGACGGTATCCGCCGCCCTGACTTTTTCGAGTATCCCGGAAACATCATCCCTGATAACGCATTTCATCGTCTTTTGACAGGCAAGGCAGCCTTTGCAAAAGCGAATTTCCTTATCCTTCAAAGTGACGAGCTCAGCGTTGTTTCCTGCCGACAGCGCCCCCTTCAGCGCTTGCTCTGCCAGCAATTCCGAATTGCTTTTGTTGCGGAGGCTGCTAGAAATGATGATGATATTTTTCATTGTTTTTCCTCCCGGTATGTAAGTGTAATGGTGATATTTCCGTTTGATAAGAGCTGTGTCATTTCCTCCTCGGATTTGTCGGAAATATGTCCGAGACGGGTGTATGCCCAGGTGTTGGAGCCGTAGAACACGACCATCCGATTGCCGGAATAAAGGACAATGTCTCCGGCTGACGTTGTTGTTTGCATGTCGTTTGCCGGCAAATCAGAGCCGATTGAGCCAACCTGCTCAAAGCCGCCGTACATGGACATGTCAATTGTCAGCGGCTGATTTTCACAAAGCGCTTTGAGCGCCTGCACCGCTTCATTGTCTTCCCATGCAACGGAAACCGGCGTGTCGCCGATTGTCATTTGCAGCGTCATATTTTGCACTTCCTTCGGCTGTTCTGTTTGTTGGGGGTTCTCCTGCGGCGCTTCGTTTCCGACAGGAGCAGTCGTCTGTGGTTGTGCGGCTTCCGTCGCAGCAGTAGTGGCGGCGGTTGCCGAAACAGATGTTTCTGTTTGCGTATTGCCGCAGGCTGTCAACGTCATCAGCATAGCGGTTGATAAAAAGAATAATAAGGCTTTTTTCATCATGTCAGCGCTCCTTTTGGGGGTTAAAACAGCAAAAGCACAAGCTGTCAGTTGCCTTTTCGTCGGCGTATTCGATTGCAGTTTCATAATAATATTATAAACGCAAAAAGCAGAAATGTAGAATACTTATGTTGAAAAAATAGGAATTCAACGAAAAAAATTGAGAGCACTGAAGCTGCGAGCTGAAAAAGCAAAACCAAAGTGTGCTGCCGACAGAAAAAAGAACTCCGGTTTCTTTTAAACGCTGAATCAAACCGAATAAAGAACCCTTCTTTCGGCAATACTTTTCTTAGAATTGTTTGCCGGGAGGTTTTTTATGCAATACGGAAAAGTAGAGATTTGCGGCGTTAACACTTCGCGGCTCAAGCTGCTGAGTGAAAGCCGCAAGCAGGAGCTGTTGCAAATCATCAAAAACGGCCCGCCTGCCGAAAGCAAGCGCGCGCGTGATGAAATGATTAACGGCAACCTGCGGTTGGTGCTCAGTGTGATTCAGCGTTTTACCGGCAGGGGAGAGAACCCCGACGATTTGTTTCAGGTGGGCGTCATCGGATTAATCAAGGCGATTGACAATTTTGACCCAAAGCTTGACGTGCGGTTTTCAACCTACGGCGTCCCGACCATGTATAGCAGTCGAAATACGAATAAAGAAACTTTCAGGAGGTACTTTATGAGTATTTTATCGACCGAACAAGCCTTGGCGCTCGGCATTGCTTCTATCGAGGCAAGACAGGACATTCCGCC
>CADBSZ010000081.1 GCA_902797525.1 uncultured Ruminococcus sp.
TATTTTGCGCAGCGCTTTTGCTCCCTTCATCCGCCACCGGCGGCGGTCGCAACGCTACCCATCATTCAAGCATTACCACCTTACATATCGCAGGTTGGTGTGCGGTCAACGAGCTTGTCTCTCACGCACTCTTTATAGGTTGGTTTCAGTATAACGCAACCGGCGGCACTTGTCAACACCGAAAAAATATAATAAAATGTTTTTGAAAACTCTTGACTCTGACGCTGCGTCATAGGTTATCATAGAACCCGAGGTGAGGAAAATGAAAATGCAAATTAAGGAATTCGCGGAGCTGACAGGCGTAAGCGTGCGCACGCTTCACTACTACGACGAAATCGGCTTGCTGAAACCGTCAGCGGTTGACGCGCAAAACGGATACCGTTTTTATGACGAAAAATCTTTGGAGCGTATGCAGGAGATTTTGTTTTACCGCGAGCTGGATTTCTCGCTGAAAACAATCGCGGAGATTTTATCCTCACCCGACTACGATAAACAACAGGCGCTGTCACGTCAGCGGAAGTTACTGCTTTCGACAAAAGAACGGCTGGAGCAGCTGATTGCGGCAATCGACAGCGTGGAAAAAGGAGAAAGTTTTATGAAAACAAATAACGACTACGAAGCCCTGAAAAGTCAATACGCAGAGGAAGCCAAACAGCGTTGGGGCAATACCGACGCATACAAGGAAAGCCAACAGCGTAACACAGATTTTAACAAGGCTGCCGCCTTGCTCGACGCGGTGTTTGAGGAATTTGCCGCGCTGAACCGCGACGGCGTTTTACCCGACAGCGAGCCGGCAAAAGTACAGGTAGAAAAATTGCAGCAGTGTATTACCGACAATTTCTACACCTGCACCGACGACATTCTCAAAGGCTTGGGAGAGATGTACGTCGCCGACGACCGCTTCCGGAAAAATATCGACAGGCACGGCGAGGGCACAGCAGCGTATGTTTCCGCATGTATTACGCAGTACTTTCAATAAAAATTTAAACGTGCAGGCAAAGCTGTCTGCACGTTCTTCTTTTATATATCAATAATACAATAATCAAACGCATTGATGACCGTTGTTTTTCCCTTTTGCATTTTTTGCGGAATACGGAAGCCGTAGTTGCGGTGGACGTGACCGTGAATAAAGTACGACGGTTCATATTTATCCAGCAGGGTGTTAAAGCATTCAAAGCCCCTGTGCGGCAAATCCTCCAAGTCATTCAGCCCAAAAGCCGGCGCGTGCGTGAGCAGAATATCAAAGCCGCAGCTTTTTTTCAGCTGTGACGAAAACCCCTTAATGCGCGAATTCATCTGCCGTTCGGTATACATATATTTACCCCGGCGGTAGCGGTAGGAACCGCCGAATCCCAAAATGCGCAGGCCGTTCACCTCAACAAACCTGCCGTCCGCACAGATACAGCCCTCCGGTTCACGGCTGAAGGTATCGTCGTGGTTGCCGTGGACATATACCAGCGGACAATGCGACAGTGTCACCAAAAACTCGATATATTCAGGGCTGAGGTCGCCGCAGGAAAGAATTAAATCAAATTCATCGAGCCGTCCCGGCTGGTAAAACTTATAGAACCTGTCGGAGGGAACATCGGAAACTGCCAGAATCCTCATACCTCGCCACCTGCTTCCTGTTTTGCCTGACGGACGCCCACTGTTTCGACCGTCGCTTTTCCCATATCGGTAAGCTCCTCATAAAGAGGAATGCTGCCCACTACATTATCAACCAAATAATCCATATTGATAATCTGCTCGATGGTCAGCTCAGTTTGACCTTTGCCGATCATCTCGCCGCTCTGGGAATAAAACGGCGTCAAAAACGGCGTTCCGGCATCATTGATGATGCTGCCGCGGAAGAAATCGGCAAACCGCCTTGAAGCAAGCGGCAGAGCCGGTGCGTATTCAATGTCGACAACGCCTGCCGACATTCCCCAGTAGTAGTTGAGCGCGCGCGCGGTGTTGTCATATTCGCTTTTAATGGTTTTATCCAGCACGGCGCGCAGGAGCTTTTCATAATATACGCCCCATTTCCAAACCGGTACGGCAAGCAAATCGGTTTTATCGCCGTCAACATGTGAAAGTCCGAAGCTGGCGCGGTCGTCCTCGGTGAATCGCGCGGTATCCTGAGAAGAAATCAAATGGATATTCTGCCGGTTGAGCGAAACCGCCGCCTCCTTGGCACCCTTGACCGCCGACCACTCCAAATAGACCTTTGCGCCGGGATTCGCCATTTGCGCACCGAGGGCGAAGGCGTTGATGCCGGCGATTTGACCGTAGATGGGATAGTCGCACACATAGCCGAGCCGTCCGCTTTTTGTCAGCGAACCGGCAAGAAGTCCGAGGATAAACTTCACTTCATACATGCGCGTGTAATAGGTGCGCAGATAACGGTGAGAGGTGTTGAGCGAGCAGTTCATGACGATAATCTCGGGATGCTCCACCGCCGCGCGCAAAGAAGCCTGCAGCATACGGGGCGAGGTGGTGAAAATCAGAGTGCAGCCGTCGGCAATCGCCTTTTCCAAGGTTTCGGGATAATTGGTTTCGCCGTCGCTGATGTACGCCTGCGTGTCAACCTTTTCGCTCAAAACCGTTTGCGCATACTGTCTGCCGGTTTCGTGGTCAAACACCCAGCCCGACTTTTCGGGCAAAACGTCATAAACAAACGCTGCCTTCAGCTTTGCGGGCTTGGAAATCGGCAGCACCTTGGAAAGCACCGACTGCTTTTTTTCCTTTTCTTTCACCGGCACGGTTTTCAGCTCAATTGCCTCGTTTTGTTCATTCAGGGCAACCTCCTCCCACATCTTTTTGAGGTTGCTTTCAATGTCATCGCTGCTTTCCTTGAGAAGCTGCGGATAGCCGTAAACCTTAATATAGCTGAGCAAAGCGTCGCCGACAGTCGTTTTCAGCTTTTCGCCGCGGTTTTTGTAGTATGCCTTTTCAAAGCGGTAATAAACGCTTGAAAATTCAAGCTGTTCGTCATCGCTCCACGGTTCGTCAGCCGGTTTGCCCATTGCGTGCAGCAGCTCACGGTAGCTGCCGGTTTTGGAAAACTCCACAAAGTTGATTTTGCTGCGGCGGTTAAACTCCACATATTCCAAATAGAGCTTAACCTCCTCGCTGTCGGTTGGCTCGGGCATAATGCGCGTCACGTCAGCCGCGATGCTGTAGGCGCCGCAGTATTTCAGCACGCTGACGCGCTTGTTGCCCTCCTCCACATAGTAGCGGTGAAGGTACTCGTAAACCTTAATCGGATCGCGGATTCCCTCGCTGATATGAGAGTTGTAGAGCGATTTCCATTTTGCGGCAAACTCGGTATCCTCGGGAAGCAGCGGCATAAATCCGGGCGAAAAGGCGTTAACCCTTCCCTCGGTTTTGGTGCCGACAATCAGATTCATCGGGATTTGCTCAATGCCGATGTGTATGCCCGACGACGCTTTGTCGGGCGGAATCATCTTGTCAAGCACCGGCAGTGTAGCGCTTTCGCTCTTGACCGGTGCGGCGAGGACTTCTCTTTGTCCCATTCGCAGCGCTTCTCTGTATTCGTTTTCGGCTTGCATAGGCGACTCCTTTCGAATGCTTTTCGGAAATTCCGCTGACGCGGCCGTTCGCGTTATCAGACGCAAACAGCCCTGTGTTTTGATTATATCACACCGTTTTGCGTTTGTCCATATTGCAAAGACAGCCCACTCATCATTCATTGAAACGCCGCGGCAATCAAGCAGAAATTGCTTGCCAAAATTCAAAATTCGCAGTATGATAGTGATAACAGATTTTGTGAACGGGGAGGATATGATGAAGCGAATTCGATTTTTTCAAAAGAATCACAGCGGCTTTGAGTCATTGCAGTTTAATCCCGAAACGCAAACTGCCGTTGTGCGCAGCTCCATCTGCACAGGCGAAAAGGTGGCAGGCTTTAAGGATAAACGGGACGGCCGCTTTGTTGAGGTCATGCTGATTCGCTCACCGCAGGATTTGCAGGACTTCAAGGAGAAATACGGCGTCGCCTCCGTCAAAACGGAATATTAACCGGCAACGGTTGAAAAGCTGCAAAAAGCGTGCTACAATAACCGTAATAAGAGAAACGGGGGAAAAACAAATGCGTGTTCATCATCCCATCAAGCGTATGCTCATCGGCGCAGCGTGCGCTGTTGCGGCAGCCGCAGCGGTTTTGCTGACAGCGTGCGGCAAAGAGGGCAATTCTAAAGCGCTGACAGTCGGCAAGGATATTGCGTTCAGCGACATCACCGATTTTTATTACACCTACGATTCCTCCGTCAATCCGCCCGAATTTTTGCGTTACCGTTTTTCCGCGTCACAAGGTTCGTACCGTTTTTATTACGAAACGCGTGGAGGCGACCACTGGCCGCTGACCGAGTCGGACGTTACCGAAAGCGTCGTCAGGGATTTGTCGCAGGAGGAATGGACAGCGTTTCTCGAAACCGTCAGCGGCGGCACGGTGACCAAGCGGCAGGAGCAAACCGAAACAGGCAGCGCCGGACCGTGGCTCTTTGTGTATTGGAACGGCGACGGCGGCGAGCGTCAGGTGTTTTCATTTGAATCCAATGATAAGCAAGCCGCGTTTCAAGCGCTTTGCACTGAGCTGAAAAACAAAGCCGGGGAGTAACAGCCATGATATTTACACAGTGCGACAACGCCCGCCTTCCTGCGGTAATTGATTTTTACCGCAGCGTGGTGCGCTATTTGGAAGCGAATGTCAACTATCCCAAGTGGTCAAACGCCCACCCGAGCAACGAAAGCATTGCCGAAGCCGTCCGAAAAGGCGAGCAGTATATTTGTGTTGACAACGGAGCAATTGTCGGCGCGGTGGTGCTCAACGGAAATCCCGAGGGCGCGTATGAGCGCGGAAACTGGAGCCTTAGTCTTGCTGCGGGTGAATTTTTGGTGATTCACGCGCTGGCGGTGTCTCCTGACTGTTCGCGCAGGGGCGTGGGCAGCTTTATGGTGCGGCAGAGCATTCAAATCGCCGCGCAAAAGGGATATAAAGCGCTCAGGCTCGATGTGGTGCCGGGCAATTTTCCTGCGGAAAGGCTGTACCAAAAGCACGGCTTCCGTTATGTGAACACTGCGGATTTGCTGCGCAACATCGAGGGGATTCCCGAATTTGATTTGTATGAGTTAAACCTATAATCCAAAACGAGA
>CADBSZ010000082.1 GCA_902797525.1 uncultured Ruminococcus sp.
CATGATTGCACTTGGTTGCGACCACGGCGGCTATAACCTGATTGTCGCCATCAAAAAATATTTGGATGAAAAAGGAATTGCCTACAAGGATTTTGGCACCGACAGCACCGAAAGCGTAGATTATCCCGTTTATGCCTACAAGGTGGCAAAGGCGGTCGCCGAAGGCGACTGCGATTTGGGTATTTTGTGCTGCGGCACCGGCATCGGCATTTCTATGGCGGCAAACAAGGTCAAGGGCGTTCGCGCGGCGGTTGTCAACAATGCGTTCGGCGCCGAGATGACGCGCCGCCACAACCACGCCAATATTCTTTGCATGGGCGGCAGGGTTTCCACCGAGGAGGAAGCAGTGCGCTACACTGACATTTTCCTCAATACGCCCGAGGAGGGCGACCGCCACGACAAGCGCGTTGCGATGATTACCGCGATTGAAAACGGCACCTTTGACAAATAATTCTATTCATAAATTACCCCCGACAGTTCGGTTTGTCCGTCTGCCGGGGGTTGTTTTATTGGTGAAGCTTGATTAATTCATCGAGCACTTTGTCCGCCGCGTCTTCCTTTGACAGCAGCGGCAAGTCAACTGCTCCGTTTTCGGTAATCAGCGTCAGGTGATTGGTGTCTGTGCCAAATCCCGAGCCTTCGTCGCGCAGGGAATTGGCGGCAATCATGTCGGCGTTTTTCTTTTTGAGCTTTATCTGTGAATTTTCAATCACGTTTTGCGTTTCCATCGAAAAGCCGCACACAAGCTGATCCTCACGCTTGTTTTCGCCCAGCCATTTCAAAATATCGGTTGTGCGCTTCAGGGGGACTGACAGCTCGCCGTCGGCCTTTTTGATTTTTTCATTCGCCGTCTGCATGGGCGTGTAGTCCGCCACTGCGGCGGTTTTAATAATCAAATCCCGGTCGGCATAGCGTGCCTTAACTTCTTCAAACATTTCCTGTGCGCTTTCAACATTCACCACTTCAACAAAGGGTGGGGGAGCAATACTGACCGGTCCGCTGATGAGCGTTACCTGTGCGCCGCGCAGCATTGCCTGCCGCGCAACGGCATAGCCCATTTTGCCGGTGGAGCGGTTGGTGATAAAACGCACCGGGTCAAGGCTCTCTCTGGTAGGACCTGCGGTGACAAGCACCTTTTTGCCCTTCAAGTCCTTTTCCTTGGCGATTTCGCGGAGAATGTAATCGAGCAGCACCTGCTCCGAGGGCATTTTTCCCGTGCCGTTATAGCCGCAGGCAAGATAACCGTTGTCGGGCGGAATCACCGTCACGCCGTATTTTTCAAGCGTTTTTAAATTATCCTGCACAACGGGATTGTTAAACATATTCACGTTCATGGCAGGGGATACCAGCACCGGGCATTTCATCGCAAGATAGGTGGTGCTGAGCATGTCGTCGGCGATTCCGTGCGCCATTTTCGCGATGATATTCGCCGAAGCAGGCGCCACCAGCATGACGTCCGCCTTTTCGCCGAGCGATACGTGCGCTACATGAAACTGAAAGTTGCGGTCAAAGGTTTCGACCAGACATTTGTTTTTTGTCAGTGTTTCAAACGCGATGGGATGAATAAAATTCGTCGCGTTTTCGGTCATAATCACATGCACGTCGGCGTGCAGTTTGACTAAGCTGCTGGCGAGATTCGCGATTTTGTACGCCGCAATACTTCCGGTCACGCCGAGAACAACTGTTTTTCCTGTTAACATAGCTTTACCTCACATAGTTAGTGCGCTTTTATTATACCACATTTTAACAGTGTGTCAATGAGAGAGTCCCAGCGTTGCGGTGAAGGTGGTGCCTTGCTCGGCGTTGCTTTCCACCGTCAGCCGGCCGTTGTGCGACTGCACGATTTTTTGCGCGATGCTCAGTCCCAGTCCGTAGCCCTTTGTGGTGCGCGACTTTTCCGCGCGGTAAAAACGGTCGAAAATGTGCTCGATGTCGTCCTTTGAAATCACGTTGCCGAGGTTGTTGACCGACAGCACGGCGCGGTCGTTTGCCTGCTGCAGCACAAGGGTAACCGCCGTGCCGTTATCGGCGTATTTCACCGCGTTGTCAACCAAAATATGCGCCAGCTGATTCAGCTGTGTAGCGTTGCCCTGAAGCGTGACGTCGGGCGCGATTTCGGACACGATTTCCACATTTTTCTCAAACGCCACCGGCTCAAAATTCAGCGCGCAGCCCTCGGTGATTTCGCTCAGGTTCACCTCGCTGAACTGCACCGTATCCGTGCCGGCGTCGCTTTTTGCGAGGAACAGCATTTCGTCAATCAGCTGCTTCATGTGCCGCGCTTCCTCCTGCGTGCTCTCAAGCCACTGCCGCTCGTCGCGCACGGTTGAATCGGTGTGCGACATCATAATATTGTTGTTCGCCAAAATCACCGTCAGCGGTGTTTTCAGCTCGTGCGAAGCGTCGGCGACAAATTGCTTTTGCTGCGTCCAAGCCTTCTGCACAGGCTTGACGGCAAGCCCCGACAAAAACAGGCTGATGACAAAAATCACGCCCAGCGCCGCGGCAAACAAGCCGAAGCTGATGAGCAAGGAGCTGCGCAGCGACGAATAAATGCTGCTGTTGCCGGTAAAGGCAATCCGCTTGCTTCCCATGTCGTCGTGCACGGCATACATCAGGCTATAGTCGCCGATTTGTCCGCTGCGCTCGGTCGCAAGCTTCACGCATGTCTCCAAATCCGCGTCGTCTATGGTGATGTTGTTTTCCTGCTTGTCGGTAATATTGCCTTCGCTGTCAAGCGTGACGATGATGTAAGACGTAATTTCCATAGGAATGTCTCCGTCCATGCCGTGCTTTTGA
>CADBSZ010000083.1 GCA_902797525.1 uncultured Ruminococcus sp.
AAAATATGACTATATTACTTTTATCTTACCATATCGGGCGCAAAAAAGCAACAAAAAACGCACCGAAACCAACGCTTCGGTGCATTTTTTCGTCTTTTCGTTTTATTCAGCGATAGCAAGCGAATCATCTTCGCTGCGAACAGCGTCGGCGCATAGCCGCACGGCTTGTGCTGTTTTTTGCTGCTGCTCCTCGGCGGAAACGGTCGCGTCGTTGTCGCCGCGTTGTTTGCCGTAGTTGCCGAACTGCGCGTGGTTGCCGCCGTCAATCACCATTTCGCCGCTGTGCCGCGGCCAATATTGCTTGGCGTTTTCGTATGCGGACTGATCGAGCACGCCGTCGTTGCTGCCGTAAACCGAAAACATGCAAACGGAATTATCAATCGGCTTTGTCGGATAGCTCGCCAGAAGCACCAGACCATCCACCGCATCGGAATGCCCGGCAGTGAAGCCTGCCGCAGCCACGCCGCCCATGGAATGTCCGGACAATATCCAGTGGTCGTAGTCGTAGTGCGAAATCACCCTGTCGGCGGCATTCATATCCAACACCGCCATGCGCGCCGGAAGCTTTAGCAAAAAGCAGTCCACGCCGCCGCGCGCGATTTTCTGCATCAGCGGCGCGTACGCCTCGCTGTCCACCTTCGCGCCGGGATAAAACACCAGTGCTGTGTCCTCGCCTGCGCCGTCAAACAACCAGCCGCCGTCAATTTCCGTTACCGTCGGCGCGGAGGAGTCGGCAAACACCTGTACGGCAACCTCCTCGGCAGAATAATGAATGTTCAAATACACCGCCGTCACGCCAAAGCACAGTATGAAGCTGAGCGCCAGACTCAGCAGCACATACGCCGTGCGCTTCAAGCCCTTTTTGCGGTATTTCCGAACAACCGCCATTGCGATAAAGCCCACCGCAAACGACAGCGCAAAGGCAATAAAAACAGGAATCATTTGCTTCATGTCTGCTCTCCCCTTTTGATTAAATCCTTGATGACCTCGCCCGCGAGGATTAATCCCGCAACCGACGGCACAAAGGCGGTGGAGCCGGGTGTGTCGCGTCGCACGGTCGCTTCCTCGCTCGGCTGTTGCGGACGCACGGGCGGCTCCTTGGAATAGACCACCTTGAGCTTTTTGATACCGCGCCGGCGGCACTCATACCGCATAACGCGCGCCAGCGGACAAACCGAGGTTTTGTAAATATCCGTCACCTCCAAGGCGGTGGGGTCGAGCTTGTTGCCGGCGCCCATTGAGCAGATAATCGGCGTGCCTGCCGCCTTGGCGTTTTCTATCAGCGCGAGCTTTCCCTTAACGGTGTCAATCGCGTCGATGATGTAATCGTACTGCGTAAAATCAAATTCCTGCTCGGTTTCGGGCAAATAGAACGTGCGAAATGCCTGCACGCGACAGTCGGGATTGATGTCGAGCACGCGGCGCTTTGCCACATCCACCTTGTATTCGCCGACGGTGGAGTGCGTGGCGATAATCTGGCGGTTGATGTTGGTCAGCGCCACGGTATCGTTGTCAATTAAATCAAGCGCGCCGACGCCCGAGCGTGCCAGCGCCTCAACCGCATAGCCGCCCACGCCGCCCACGCCGAACACCGCCACGCGCGCGCGCTTCAGCGTTTGCATGGCTTTCTCGCCGAGCAGCAGTTCGGTGCGCGAAAACGGATGAATCATAACAGCTCTCCCAGAATATCAACCGCGTTGGCAACGCACGCATCGCATGAACAGAGCATTTTTCCGGTGACAACGCCCTTGATGTCCACGCAAATTGTCGCGCCGCAGCGGTTTAAAAATTGGTCATACAACGACCGCGCCTTGCCCATTACGGGCTTGCCCTTGTTTGACAAGCCGAGCACCATTTGCGCGGCGCAAAGCGCACCGCAGGTGCCGCCCATGGTGCCCATGCCCACGCCGAAGCCTGCGCCGAGCGCGCGTGCGGTTTCCATATCCAAGCCCAGCTCGTCGGCGAACGCCGCCACAACTGCCTGGGCGCAATTAAAGCCGCTGTGCTTGTACTGCACGGCCAAATCCTTTTTATCCATAAAAACACCTCGTCTTTTTTATCATTATAGCCTGTTTTAAAAACTTTTGCAATATGTTTGCCAATCGTGCAAAAACGTTGTATAATAGTGTCGGAAAGGTATGATAAAATGGAAAAGACAACGTATAATTTACACACCCACACCAAACGCTGCAACCACGCCGAGGGCGAGGACAGAGAATATGTGGAAGCGGCGATTGCCGCCGGCATTGAGGTTTTGGGGTTCTCCGACCATTGTCCGCAATTTTTTCCGAACACGGATTACTACAGCTATTTTCGCATGAGACCCGACCTGGCGCAGGAATACGCCGAAAGCGTGCGCGCCCTGCAAAAGGAATATGCCGCCGACATCAAAATTCTGCTCGGCTTTGAAACGGAATATTATCCCGGCACCTTTGACGCGTTAATGGAGTTCGTCCGTCCGCTGCACCTCGACTATATGATTATGGGACAACATTTTATTGCGGACGAGCACGACGAAAACAAATACTACGACGCCTTCGGCAACCGCGGCGAGGTGTATTTGGAGCACTATGTGAAGCAGGTGAAGGAAGGGCTTGACAAGGGCGTGTTCACCTATTTGGCGCACCCTGACAACGTGTATTTTCACGGCCCCGAGCATGTATACCGCAAACAGATGGTTTCGCTTTGCGAGTTTGCCAAAGAGCGCAATATTCCGCTTGAATTTAACATGCTCGGCTATGTGAACCACCGCAACTATCCTGACGAGCGGTTTTGGAAAATCGCCGCTTCGGTGGGCAACCGGGCGGTCATCGGCTATGACGCGCACCTGCCCAAGGCGCTGCTGCGCGGCGATGTGTTTGATGAGTGTCAGGCTGTTTTGAACCGCTACGGCATTCAAACCATGAATTTTGAGGAGATTGTTTTACGCAATGAAAAGCTTTAAACGAATTGCCGCGCTGCTAATCCTTTGCTGTTTTCTTGGCGGCTGTCAGCCGTCGAAGGAACAGCCCTCCGCCGCAACCGCCGGCAGCGAGCCTGCCGACACAACCGCGGCGGCGCTTGCCGTCCCCAACGACTATGTGTCGGACGGAAAGGAGGAAACCTTTACCTATACCGACAAAGGCGGCGAAGAACATCAAACCGTGTACCGCATTCCGAAGCTGAACTTCACCGACAGCGACGCGCAAGCGATTAACGCTGCCGTCAGCGAAAAATACGGCGCGGATTTTGAGGCGGCGGCGCAGGCGAACGGCGCGCCGGAATACTTGTCTATCAACTACGGCGCCTTTACAAACGACGACATCATCAGCCTGCTGATTACCGCCGAGGACCGAACGCACCACTTCACCTACAGCGCCTTTAATTACAACAAAAAGACAAACAAACAGCTCGACAACGCAGGACTGCTCGCGTATTTGCAGCGCGACTATGACCAAACATTTTCAGACCTGCAGGACGCGTTGCAGGACGATTATTTGTCAAAGTATCAATATGAAAACTTCCCCGATGATTATTACTATCAGCTCGAAATGACCGCCGGCGACGAGGCAGTTCGTCAGTCGACGCTGTATCTCAACGAAAACGGAGAGCTGTATGCCGTCTGCACCGAGCGCGTCTCACTCGGCGAAGGTGAATTTCAGGTGTTAATCTCCGCGACGTAAAGCGGTAGGTTGTACAAATAAAGCAAAAGTGTCAGGACAAGCGTTTTGTCCTGACACTTTTTTAACTCTTTACAGTATACTCGGTAACATTGAGCACGGTTTCGCCGTCGATTTGCAGGGCAACGGGACGGTCAAATTTTACGGTAACCTCCTTGCCCTTCATCACGTGAACAATTTTCTTCTTGACGTGCTCGCCCTTAAAGATGGTGGGGAACGCAATCAGCGTGCGGATTTTGCCCGCGCCGTTCATCACCATGCAGGTGACCTTGCGCTCGGGATCAAGGCGGTTCTGGTGCGGCGTTGCCATCATGCCGCCGCCGTAAAATCTGCCCTTCATGGTGGGCGCAAGCCATGCCTTGTTGTAGGCAAACTTCTTGCCGTCGACAATTACCTCGGCGTTAGTGGGCTTGTAGTGAAACAAAAGCCCCTTAATCGCGATAGAGGCGTAGTTTATCGGCTTGTCGCTTTGCGCTCTGAGGCGGTCTCCCTCCTCGCAGCAATAACCGTCGATGCCGTAGCCGATGCCGTTGATAAATTTTGCGGTTTTGCCGTTGACAAAAACGGTAGGAAGATTGGCAATGTATTTGTTAATCTGCTCGGGTGCGTCGCCGGGCTGCTTTTCCAAATCAGTCCAAAAGTCGTTGCCGCTTCCCGTGGGATAATAAAACACCTTGTTTTTGAGGCTGTCGCAGTCCACGTGGTTAATCAAATAGTTGAGCGAACCGTCGCCGCCGCAAACGCAAACCTCGTCGTCCGCCTCCAAACCGGCAAAAAACGCGGTGTAATCTTCCAAAGTGAATGCGTCGACAAAAATCAGTTCCTTATCCGTCCAAATTTCTTTCAGCTTTTGCGCGCCGGCTTCGCCTGCGCCGTTGCCGGATTTGCTGTTGTAGAGCACATAGGTTTTCATGGTTAAACTCCCTCATTTAATTTTTCAAGCATGGTGTCCCTGATGAAATCGCCGAGCTCGGCTGTTTTTTTCTTCTTTATCTCGTTCGCATCCAGTACCTTGACTACGTCGATATACACATGGCTGCGGTGCAGCGGATAATTTTTTTGTATTTCGTAGGTGTTCTTGACGGTGACAATCACAATCGGCACGTTTGCCTTTTGTGCGATTTTAAACACCGCGTTGTGGAACGGCAGCAAGCCCTCGTCATAGTTGCGCGTACCTTCGGGATAAACCGCCACGCTCGCCACATCGCGCGTAATCAAATCTGCCGCGCGAATGATGGTTTTCAGCGCGTTGCGCGGATTTTCCCGGTCAATCGGCATAAAGCACAGGCGGTGAATCAGCCGTCCGTAAACCGGCACCTTAAAGTTTTCGGGCTTTGAAATGAACGAAAGCTGTTGGTCGCCGAACACCAGCCACGACAAAATCGGATCAAACTTGGAGCGGTGGTTGCTGACCATCAGGTATCTGCCCTTGGGGAGCTGATTCTTGCCTGTTACATGCAGTTTAATGCGGATCAGCTTTGTGGCAAAAAAGGTGGAGCTGTTGAGCAAAAAGCGATAATATCGGCTCTCCTTGTCGTACTCCTTTTTCATATTGACAAACAAACTGCTGATGATAATGAGCAAAACATATGCCAAAACGATGCCCACACAGCACAGCAGAACTGTAAAAATAATCGTCCAGACCAAATTTTCTCCCCCGTTTCTACAGCATAATACAATTATATCGGTTATTCGGCAAAAGGTCAATGCTTTTGCCCGGATTACATTTTTACAAATTTATTACATTCTTTCGGTTTTTATCACAAAAATCACGCTGACAACCGAAAAGAGGCTCCTCGCCGAGAAGCCTCTTTCATATCGCTATTTTACCAGCAGCAGCGGCAGTGCAAACCATTCACGCACAGCGTAGGTGGGCACAAATATCCACTCCGTTTCCGCGCTGACTGCGCCGAGCTGCGCGGTGATTCCCTGCTTTTGCGCAATCAGCCGTGCGCGGAACTGGTGAAATCCGTCGGTCGTAACCGCCAGATTGGGATTGAGGTTGTTTGCCTCAATCATCCGCTGTGAAAAGCGAAAGTTTTCCACCGTATCCGTGGCCTGATTTTCCTTGTACAACCGCTCGGGAGAAATGCCGTCGGCAACCATTTTGTTGTACATACAATCCGCCTCGCTGATAACCTCGTCGGTGCCCTTTCCGCCTGTGAGAACCGCTTTTGCTTCGGGGTTATCGTTTAAATACCGTTCCGCCGCCAAAATCCGCTGATTCAAAATCCGCGTCGGTTGACCGTCGGGCGACACCTGCGCTCCAAGCACCACCGCCGTAGCGTTTTCGGCAGGCGCGCCTGCCGCAGCAAACAGCATTGCTGCGGTAACCACCGCGCCGTAAAGCATGAAAACGCCATATCCGATATTAATGAAGCGGTAAAGCCACCGTGTAATAAAAAACCTGCGGCAAAACCGCGAAAGCCGCCTTTGAAGCGGCGCAACGCACAGCAACAGCGTCCACACGCACAGCGCGACGCCTGCAATATTACCGATATTCAACACGCCGTAAACAAACACAGGCGCAATAAACCAAATCAAAAACACAACCGCCGCCGCAGTTCCGACAGCGCGAATGATAAAACGGATTGTTTTCATAACGGACTCCTCGCTTCCGGCTTTGATTTTATGATAGCACGAAAGTGCCGGAAAGGCAAGAAAAAGCAGCGG
>CADBSZ010000084.1 GCA_902797525.1 uncultured Ruminococcus sp.
TATGCTTCGCACATTATTTTCGGGAAATTTTACCATACAGCAAGTTCTTGCGCAAATTCTCGCTGTGCTTCTGGTGGTTTTTTTAATTCTGCCGTTTCACGAATGGGCGCACGCCTTCACTGCGTCGTGTCTGGGCGATAAAAGCGTTAAGGCGCGGGGCAGATTGTCGCTCAATCCGCTCAGTCACATCGACCCCATCGGCGCGCTGATGCTGCTGCTTATCGGCTTCGGTTGGGCAAAGCCCGTTCCGATTGATCCGCGCAACTTCAAGCACCCCAAGCTCGGCATGGCGATTACCGCCGTCATGGGCCCTGTGGCGAATATGATTGCGGCGCTCGTCGGTTTGATTGTGTTTTATCTGATTCGCTTCAACGCGCCCGATTTGCTGTACAGCTCGCAGGGCGTGTCTTATGAGCCGTCGCTCATCTTTTATTTCCTGTCGTTTTACGTCAATGTCAACATCAGTCTGGCGGTGTTTAACCTCATTCCCATTCCGCCGCTCGACGGTTCCAAGGTGTTGTTTTTGTTTTTACCCGACACGGCGGTCAACTTCTTTTACCGCTATCAGCAGATGTTTTATATCCTGCTGTTTGTGCTGCTGTGGGCAGGCGCGCTCAACGGTGTGCTCAGCATTTTCACCGGCTGGCTTAACGACGGACTTTCGTGGCTGGCACTGCTGCCGTTCCGTCCGTTTGTCGGCTGGTAAGAGGTGGCTATGGAAACAACGCAACTGCAATACAAGCTGCCCGTCTTTGAGGGGCCGCTCGATTTGCTGCTGACACTGATTTCAAAAAATAAAATCGACATCTACGACATTCAAATTTCCGAGCTGCTCGACCAGTATATGGAGCAAATCAGCCGCATGCAGGAAAACCAAATGGATATTGCCTCCGAGTTTTTGACCATGGCGTCGCGGTTGGTGTATATCAAGTCGGTCATGCTGCTGCCAAAGTATGAGGAAGAGGCGGAGGAGCTGAAAAAGGAGCTGTCCGGTCAGCTGCTGGAATACGCTGTCTGCCGCGAAATTGCGGCAAAGCTCGGCGGCATATATGACTTTGACTACTTTTTTCGCGAGGCGTCTCCCGTAGAGTTTGATTTAACCTATAACCGCAGCCACCCGAGCGAGGACATCGCCAAGGCGTATGTCAGCGCGGTGGGCAGGGGCAAGCGCCGCCTGCCGCCGTCGGAGCAGGCGTTTTCTGGCATCGTGGCGCACAAAATCGTGTCTGTCAACAGTAAGATTATCCACCTGATGCGCCGCTTGTGGCACGGCAAAACCCTTGCGTATCACGAAATTTTTGAGGTGTGCGAGGGCAAAAGCGATTTGGTCGCCACCTTTTTGGCGACGCTGGAGCTTGTGAAGGGCAAGCGTATCCGCATTGAGGGCACGGGCGAAAACGCCGTGGTGCATATGATTGAAAGAAACGGAGAGAAAGCAACGTGAGTGAAGCCAATGAAATCAACCTTTCCGCCGCGATAGAGGCGATTTTGTTCGCGAGCGGCGCGCCGGTTGACCTTTCGCGAATCGCGCAGGCGCTCGACGTTACCGAGCAGGCCGCCGAAAAAGCGCTGAATGCGCTGACGGATGATTATAACAACGCCCAAAGGGGCATAACAATAATAAGATTAAAGGACAGCTGGCAAATGGTCAGCCGCAAGGAATACGCGCCGCAAATCCGCACCGTAATGGATTTGCGCCGCAACACGCCCTTGTCGCAGGCGGCGCTTGAGGTGCTGGCGGTGGTTGCCTACAACCAGCCCGTCACCAAGGCGTTTGTCGAGCAGGTGCGCGGCGTTGATTGCAGCGGCGTTATCGGCAGCCTGACGGCGAAGGATTTGATTGAGGAAAAGGGCAGGCTTGAGCTGCCCGGCAGACCGCTGTTGTACGGCACGACCGACAACTTTTTGCGCTGCTTTAATATTGAAAATCTGGAACAGCTTCCGCCGCTTCCCGAAACAGAGGAAAAGCAGGAGGAAGCCGCCGAAGAAAACGGCGAAAGCGACGGCGATTTCGCAGCGGAGAGCGCCGAATAAGCATTTTCAAAGAGGAGGGTGCGTTTCGTGACGTGGCTGTATATCCTTCTCGGAATCATCCTGCTCATCATTCTGATTTTGCTGATTCCCATCGGCGTAAAGGCCGGCTTTGAGGGAGAATTGAAGGCTGTTTTAAAAATCGGCTTTATCCCGATTCCTCTCTATCCGCCCAAGCCGAAAAAAGAGAAGAAGAAAAAAGAAAAACCAAAAGAACCAAAAGAAGAAAAAGACGAAAAGCCCAAGCAAAAAAAGCCCGGCCTGATTCAGGAAAAGGGCATTATGTGGTTGATTGACGTCATTCATCAGGCAGCTGAGCTGGCGCTGGGTGCGCTGAAGGGCTTTTTTAAGCACCTGCAAATCAAGCGGCTCAACATCAGCATCATCTATCACGGCGAAGACGCCGAGGATACGGCGGTCAAATACGGCTATTTTTGCCTCTCGGTATATCCTGCCGTCAGCATTTTGGTAAAGGCGTCGAACTGCAAGCGCTACGGCGTTGACATCGCCCCCAACTTCAACGACGGCGAGGAGTCCAAATATGCCGTTGACATCTACGCCTATATCCGCGTGCTGTGGATTGTCGCGCTCGTGTTCCGCTACGGCTTTAAGGCGCTGAAGCTCTTGATTAGCCTAAGGCGCGGCAAGGCAAAAAAAGCGGACGAAAAACAAACGGAAATCAACACTTTCAATAAAGGAGAGTCAAATATGGAACATCCTATCGGTAACTTAATGAACATCACAATGGAAAAAATCAAGGAAATGGTGGACGTCAACACCATCGTCGGCACGCCGATTACCGCGTCCGACGGCACCCTGATTATCCCCGTTTCCAAGGTGAGCTACGGCTTTGCCTCGGGCGGTTCCGACCTGCCGACCAAAAACGAGAAAAAAGACCTGTTCGGCGGCGGCAGCGGCGCCGGCGTCACCATTCAGCCTATCGCGTTCCTCACCGTTTATCAGGGCAGCGTGCGCTTGATTTCCGTTAACGGCAGCGACAGCATCGACAGAATTATGGGAATGGTTCCCGACGTGGTGGACAAGGTAAAGGGCTTTTTCAAAAAGGACAAAAAGGCGGAAATTGAAATCGCGCCCGACGACGATTTTTCCGAAATCACCATCGACGATATTGATATCTAATCGTTTGTTTTTCGAGTAATATCACAGAATGCAGCCGCATAAACTGTTGCGGGGTGTTCTTATGAAAAAAGTTTTCGCGGCGGTTTTGTGCGCCGTCATGCTGTTTGTCTGCCCGTTCTCCGTTTGTGCCGAAAGCGCGCCTGCGCCGTCGGCAAAGGCGTATGTGCTGTACTGCGTGGAAAACGAAAAGATAATTCTTTCAAAGAATGAAAATACGCGAATGAAGCCTGCCAGCACGACCAAGCTGATGACCACACTGCTCACGCTTGAGGAAGCGGCGAAGAATGACCGCGTGATTACTTTTACCGCGGACATGGTTGCCGAGGGCAGTTCGATGTATCTCGAGGTCGGCGAAAAGCTGCGGCTCAGCGATTTGGCGGTCGGCATGATGATGTGCTCCGGTAACGACGCGGCGAACGCGGCGGCAATCTCTGTGTCCGGCAGCACGGAAAAATTTGCGAACCTGATGAACACGCGCGCCCGGCAAATCGGCATGGAAAACACGCACTTTGTCACGCCCAGCGGACTGGACGACGACGACCACTATTCCACCGCTTACGATTTGGCGCTGCTGATGGCGGAGGGCTTGCGCAACGAAGCGTTTGCCAACCTCACCTTTCAAAAAAGCGTGTCGGTCAGCTTCACCGAGCCGTCCGACAAAAAGATAACCTACGCCAACCACAACCGCCTGCTGTCGCTATATGACGACTGCATCGGCGGCAAAACCGGCTACACCTCGGCGGCAGGCAGGTGTTTGGTCTCCGCCGCGCGGCGAAACGGCGTTACGCTGGTATGCGTCACGCTTGATGACCGCAGCGACTGGAACGATCACATGGCGCTGTATGACTGCGGCTTTTCGCGGCTCAGCGGCTTTGCGTCGGCGGACAGCTCGCTGTGTATTGATTTGCCCTGTGTGGGCGGCGAGCAGGACATGGTTGCCGTCATGGGCGAAAGCGACACTGCGCTTGTGGTGGAAAACGACCGTGCCAAGGACATTCGCCGCACGGTATATCTTGATAATTTTGTCTATGCGCCGGTGGAGGAGGGCGAACAGCTCGGCAGAATCGACTACACCCTCGACGGCAAAACGCTGAAAAGCGTGCCGCTTATCGCGGTGAACGGCGTAAAAGTTAAAGAAGTGAAAAAGAATCTGTTTCAAAAAATAAAGGAATTATTTACATATGGCTAAAAACGAACCCGTACGTCTGCAAAAATTCATCTCTCAATGCGGCATTGCCTCGCGCAGAAAGGCCGAGGAAATGATTTTGCAGGGCAAGGTAAAAATCAACGGAAAAACCGCCGTTTTGGGCGACAAGGTGACGGCTGACGACAAGGTGTATATCAGCGGCAAGCGCGTTGTTATGCCCAAGACAAAATACCGCTACATCATGCTCAACAAGCCGCGCGGCTTCATCACCACCATGAGCGACGAGCGCGGCAGAAAATGTGTTGCCGAGCTGGTGAAAAACGTGGGTGAGAGGGTGTATCCCATCGGCAGGCTCGACAAGGACAGCGAGGGCATGTTGGTGTTCACCAACGACGGCGAATTTGCCAACAAGGTCATGCATCCGCGCAACAGCGTTTACAAGTACTACCGCGTCACCGTGCGCCCCGATATTAACGAGGACCAGCTTGTTAAGCTCGAAACCGGCGTGGAGCTGGACGGCGTAAAAACCGCGCCCGCGATTGTGCATGTGGTGCACAAGGAGCCGGGGAGAGTGGTGCTCGAAATGATTTTGCACGAGGGCAAAAACCGCGAAATCCGCCGCATGTGTGAGGCGGTCGGGCTGGAAGTGGCGCGCCTGCGCCGCACCCAAATCGGCGGCGTCAAGATGGGCATGCTTAAGCAGGGCGACTGGCGCGACCTCACCGAAAAAGAGGTCAAAAACCTGCTTGCCAATCCGCTGGTGAACGGCAGAGTTATCTAAATGAAAAACGAAAAACGGAAAGTGAAGGCGTGTTGCGGCACGCCTTTTTGTTTTAGAACAAGTTTTATCCATTTTATAACACGTTTACCCCTTGTCTTTTTGGTGCGTTTGCGTTATAATATTTAAAGTATGATTTTTAATATGCGGTAGTTTGGCTTTCCGCATGTTTTATCTCAAAGCACAGGAGGAAATACACATGGTAACCGATCAGATTAACGCGGCAAAGGCCGAAATTTCGGCAAGCGCCGCTTTTCAAAGATTAAGCGCGTTTTTTGACGCGGACAGCTTTTGTGAAATTGACGCGTTCGCCAAGTCGGGCGACGGCTTTGCCGAGGTTGTCGCTGGCTTTGGCACGGTTGAGGGCATGCCCGTTTATGCCTTCGCGCAGAACAGCGACGTCAGCGGCGGCGCAATGAGCAAGGCGCAGACCGCCAAGCTGAAAAAGCTCTATAAGCTCGCGCTCAAAACCGGCGCGCCCGTTGTCGGGTTTTACGACAGCGTAGGCGGCAGACTGGCGCAGGGCAGCGAACTGCTGGCAGGCTGCGGCGAGGTGCTCAACCTCATCGCAAAGCTCAGCGGCGCGGTTCCGCAGGTCAGCGTGGTAACAGGCACCTGCCTCGGCACCAACGCACTGGCGGCTGTCAGCGCGGACTTTGTGATTATGACCGAGGACGCGCAGCTTTCTCTCGATTTGACCGCCAAGGACGCCGACGCCAAAACGAACGCCGCAAACGGCACGGCAACCCTTGTTGCCAAGGACGCCGATGAGGCGGTGGCAAAGGCGAAGGAGCTGGTGTGCTATTTGCCCTCCAACAACCTCACCTCCGCGCCGGAATCCTTTGAGGAGCAGCCCACGCCCGACGGTCACTGCATTGTCAGCAAAACCGTTGACGGCGGCTCCAAGTTTAAAATCGCCGACGCTTACGGCGCGGCGGCGCGCATTCGTCTTGCCCGTCTGGGCGGCAGCGTAATCGGTGTGGTTCGCACCGTCGGCAAAAAGCTCGACGCACCTTCCGCTGAAAAGGTTGCCAAATTTGTACGCTTCTGCGACGCGTTTTCGCTTCCCGTTGTCACCTTTACCGACTGCGACGGCTTTGAGGACATCGCCTCCGCGCGCAAGCTCACTTCCGCTTATGCCGAGGCAACTACCGTCAAAATGTCGGTGGTTGTCGGCAAGGCAATCGGCGCGGCTTATATCGCGCTGGCAGGCACCGGCGCCAACGCCGATGTGGTTTATGCCTTTCCGAACGCGGTTATCTCGCCCGTTAACGTAGAAGCCGCGGCGTTTATTATGGCAGGCGACAAAATGAACGTGCCTGTCGCTCAGCAAAAAGAGGTTGCCGAGCAGTTTGCGCAGGAAACCCTTTCTGCTTTTTACGCGGCGCAAAACGGCTATATCGACGGAATCGTTGAGGAAGGCGAGCTGCGCACGGCGTTAATTGCCGCCATGGATATGCTCGCAGGCAAGCGCGTTCCGACCGTCGCCAAGAAGCACAGCACCATTTAATCAGCATTTTATCATTTACTATAAAGGGGAAATCAACATGAAAAATCTCAGAATCACCGTAAACGGCACTGCATATGACGTACAGGTAGAGGAACTCGGCGAAACCGCCGCTCCTGCTGCCGCTCCCGCTCCCAAGGCGGCTCCTGCTCCCGCTGCAAAGCCCGCGGCTCCTGCCGGCGCGGCAGGCAGCGTTGTGGTGAAGGCGCCCATGCCCGGCACCGTTGTCAAGGTAGCCGTTACCGCAGGTCAGACCGTTAAGGCAGGCGACGACCTCGTATTCATCGAAGCCATGAAGATGGAAACGCCCGTTAAGGCGCCGCAGGACGGCACCGTTGCGACCATCGACGTCACCAAGGGCGAAGCCGTTGACTCCGGCAAGGTACTCTGCACATTAAACTGATAGTAGGAGAAACAGCCATGGCAAAGAAAATCAAAATTACCGAGACTGCGCTGCGCGACGCGCATCAGTCTTTGATTGCGACCAGAATGACCACCGAGGACATGCTCCCGATTCTGGACGCGCTCGATAAAATCGGCTATTATTCGCTGGAATGCTGGGGCGGCGCGACCTATGACGCGTGCCTGCGCTTCCTTAACGAGGACCCGTGGGAAAGACTGCGCACCATCAGGGAGCATTGTCCCAACACCAAGCTGCAAATGCTCTTCCGCGGACAGAACATGCTCGGCTACCGTCACTATGCGGACGACTGTGTTGAGTATCTGGTGCAGCGTTCCATCGCAAACGGCATTGACATCATCCGTATTTTCGACGCGCTCAACGATATCAAGAACCTCAAAACCGCCATCAACGCGGCAAACAAAGAGGGCGGCCACGCGCAGGTTGCCATCAGCTACACCACCGGCCCTGTTTTCACCGACGAGTACTATGTGGAGTACGCCAAGCGCATTGCCGACGCCGGCGCGAACTCTATCTGCATTAAGGACATGGCGGCGCTGCTCACACCGTCGCGCACCGAATCGTTGGTAAAGGCGATTAAGCAAGCCCTGCCCGAAATGCCGCTGCAGCTCCACACTCACTACACATCCGGCTTAGCGAGCATGTGTCTACTGAAAGCCGTTGAAGCCGGCGCCGACGCGATCGACACCGCTATCAGTCCGCTTGCGCTCGGCACCTCTCACGCGCCGACCGAATCCATGGTTGCCGCTTTGCAGGGCACCGAATACGACACGGGACTTGACATCCGTCAGCTTGCGGAGATTCGCGCGTACTTTATGACGCTGCGTGAAAAATATATCAAGTCCGGCCTGCTCGATCCCAAAATGCTCGCAACCGACGCCAAGGCGCTGATTTATCAGGTGCCCGGCGGCATGCTGAGCAACCTGCTGTCGCAGCTCAAGCAGGCAGGCAGGGAGGATAAGCTCACCGAGGTGCTCGAGGAAGTGCCGCGCGTGCGCGAGGACGCAGGCTATCCGCCGCTCGTCACGCCCACCTCTCAAATTGTCGGCACACAGGCGGTGTTCAACGTCATCACCGGCAAGCGCTACAGCATGTGCACCAACGAATTTAAGGGAATGGTTGCCGGCGAATACGGCACCACGCCGATGCCGATTGACCCTGAATTTCAGAAGAAAATCTGCGGCGATATGGAAATTATCACCGGCAGACCTGCCGACCGCTTAGAGCCCGAGCTTGACAAGCTCAGAGGCGAGATTGCCGAGTGGATGGAGCAGCCCGAGGACGTGCTGTCCTATGCGCAGTTTCCCAAGGTGGCGCTCGACTTCTTTGAAAAGAGAAGGAACGCCAAGGCAGGCATCAACGGCGATTTGCTCGATAAACAGAACATGATTCACCCCGTATAATAAGAAGGGCAGCCTTGCGGCTGCCCTTTTGCATTGCGCTTTTGTGAATTGGAGTATGCTAAAAAACCTCCCGAGAGCACCCGGGAGGTTTTTGCCAATCATTTCACTTTTCTCAGTTTGCCTGAATCTCTACAAATTTTTCCTGCATATATGCGTAAACATCGTCGTCGAGGTCGCTGAACACATAACATTTGTTGAGATATTCGTCGCTCGGGAAGGACAGCTCGCTGCTCTTATATTCATCGTCGAGCAAATCAATTGCCTTTTCGTTTGGCGTGCCGTAGCGCAGATACTTAAAGTTTTCCGCCGCGATTTCGGGCTTCTCCATAAAGTTGATGAACGCCTCGGCGTTTTCCTTGTTCTTGCTGCAGGCGGGAATGCACATCGCGTCATAGAACAGATTGGAGCCGCTTGCCGGCAGGCAGTAATCCAAATTCTCGTTTTCCTCCATCATCATGGCGATGTCGCCTGCGTAATAGGGAGCGATGGCGCTCTGGCTGCCTTCCATTTCGTTGAACACCTGGTCCATGACGTATTTTTTCAGCAGCGGCTTTTGCTCCATCAGCTTCTCCGCCGCCTTGTCAACATCTGCCTTGGTGCATTTGGAGGGGTCGATGCCGCAAAGCTGCATGGCGATTGCCATGGCGTCGCGGCTGTTGTTGAACATCAAAATCTCGCCCTTGAGGTCCTTGTCCCACAGCGCGTCCCAGTCGGTGGGCTTGTTTTTGACTTTGGTTTTGTCATAAACCATCGCCGTCACGCCCCAGTTGTAGCAAACGGTGTATTTGCTTTCGGGGTCGCAGCTCAGCTTTTTAAAGCGGTCGCTCAGGTTGTTATAGTTAGGGATGTTGTCGTAGTTGAGCTCGAGCAGCATGTTTTCCTTAATCAGCTTGCTGATCATGTATTCCGACGGAACCACAACGTCATAGCTGACGTTGCTCTGTGCGAGCATGTTGTAAAGCTCTTCGTTGGTTTCGTAGGTGGTGTAGTTGACCTTGATGCCGGTTTCCTTTTCAAACTCGTCGATAACGTCCATCAGGCCGTCCTCGCCGCGTGCAACGTAGTCGCCCCAGTTGTAGACGTTAACCTCGCCCTTGTTCTCGGTGCCGCCGGAGCAGCCTGCCAAACAGGAAACGGTTGTGAAGATGAGTACGCTTGCCAAAAGTACGCTTAAAATCTTTTTCATTTAAAAATACCCCCATTTTTCTGTCGGTTTTGCATGTTGTTTCGCCGACGTGTTGTTATGCCGTGCTGTCAAAAGACATCATAAACGCAGCGTTAAGCTGCCTTCTTTTCGGCGCGGCGTTCATAAATATTAATCAGCACCATAATGATGATGATTGCCAAAAACAGCAGCGCGGAAAGCGCGTTGATGGTCGGCGGAATTTTGCGGCGCAGCATGGCGTAAATTTCGGTGGACAGGTTGTTAAACCGCGCGCCCTGCGTAAAGTGCGTAATCACGAAGTCGTCGATCGAATAGGTGAAGCTCATCAGCATGCCCGAGAAAATGCCGGGCATCAGCTCGTGAATCACGACCTTGTAAAACGCCTGCCACTGGTTGCAGCCCAAATCGAGCGCCGCGTCATAAATGCTTTGGTCCATGCGCCTAAGACGGGGCATGACGTTGAGCACCACAAACGGCACACAGAAGCAGATGTGCGAAATCAGCACGGTGCCGAAGCCCATTTCAAAGTGAAAAATCATGCCGAGAAAGCTGAACAGCAGCATCAGTGACACACCCATCACGATGTCGGGGCTGATAATCGGCAGGTTCGACACGTTTTGAATGATTGCGCGCTTTTTGCCGCGGAAGTTGTTGATGCCGATGGCCGCCGCCGTGCCCAGAATTGTCGCGAACAGCGACGCCAGCACCGCAATAATCAGCGTGTTGCCGAGCGCGTTCATAATGACCTTGCTTTTGAACAGCTCGCCGTACCATTTCAGTGAAAAGCCCTTCCAAACGGTGGTGTTGCCGCTGTTGAACGACATAAAAATCATCACCGCAATCGGGGCATAGAGGAACACAATCATCAGTGCGATGTATATTTTGGATACGATTCCGATTTTGTTCTTTCGCATTACGCAATCGCCTCCTCATCGCCAAACAGGTTCATCAAAACGAGGAACACAAAAATAAATATCATCAGCACCAGCGAAATTGCCGAGCCGGTGCCCTGGTCTGTCCAGAAAATTTTGTCGATGACGTCGCCGATCATGATGTCGTCCGTGCCGCCGAGGTACTGCGACACCAAAAAGGTGCTGGCACTGGGGACGAATACCATCGTAATTCCCGAAATGACGCCCGGAATACTCAGCGGAAAAATCACCTTTCGAAACACCGCCGCGTTGTTGGAGCCCAAATCCTGCGCCGCCTCAATCAGGCCGCCGTCGATTTTGCTCATAACCGTGTAAATCGGCAGCACCATGAACGGCAAATACTCATACACCATGCCGACCACCACCGCGGTGGTGTTGCCGATGTAGCTGGCGTGAATGCCGAGCATCGACAGGGCGGAGTCGAGCGGACCGTTATCTTGCAGCAGAATCACCCACGCGTAAATGCGCAGCAGAAAGTTCATCCACATGGGAATCATTAAAATCATCTGCACGGTGTTTTGCGAGGATTTTTTCATGCGCGTCAGCAAATACGCCAGCGGATATGCCAGCACAAGACAAATCAGCGTGCTCAGCAGCGCAATCCACAGCGACTTCATAAACACGCCCGTGTAGCCGAAGGCTTTGGCAAACGGCTCAAGCGAAAATCTGCCGTGCGTATCCTTAAATGCCGTAATGCCGATCATCACAATCGGAATCATGGTGAACACTAACATCCAGAGGATGTAGGGGATGGAGAGCTTTTTTGATTTCATTTCCCGCCCTCCTCTTGCTCAGGTGAGTCGATCACCTCAAAGCTCGCTTTTTTAAAGTTAAAATAGAGGGGGACATAGGTGGCAACCTGCTCGTCGGTGTCGCTGAGCATCAACCACTTGCGTGTGTCGGATTCGAGAATAATCTCATTATGCTCGCCCTTGTAGACGACGGACTCGATGTAAACGTCCGTTAAATCGCCGTCGCCCGCGCCGGTAATCGACAGCGCGTCAAAGGGGAGATGAATGCGCACCTGCGCGCCCTGCGGAATATACTTGTCACGGACGGTGATGGTTTCGTCCTCCAGCTCAAACTCGAAGTAACGCTCCGCCTCGTCCGCGTGGGTGACGGTGGTTTCTATTGTATTGCTCTCAATCGGGAGCAGCTTGTTCATAATCTGAATGTTAAAGGGAATCACGCGCATGCCCACGGTGCTGCCAAGCTCGGCGCTCTTGGTGGAGTGAACCAGGATTTCGCATTTGCCGACGCGAATGCTCATCTCGTAGTGAACGCCCTTAAAGGTGACGTTTTCCACCACGCCGACCAGCTGGCCGTCCTCGGGCTTGGTGATGATAATGTCCTCGGGGCGAATGACCACGTCGACAGGGGAGTTCTTTCCGAAGCCCTTGTCAACACATTCCAGCTCCTTGCCGAGAATCCGCACGCGGCAGTCGTCAATCATCATGCCGTTGAGGATGTTCGCCTCGCCGATGAAGTCCGCGACAAAGGCGTTGACCGGCTCGTTGTAAATGTCCTCGGGCGTGCCGATTTGCTCAATCACGCCGTTGTTCATCACGACCACGCGGTCGCTCATGGTCAGCGCTTCTTCCTGGTCGTGGGTAACATATATAAAGGTTTTTTCGGTTTGCTGCTGAATTTCCTTCAGCTCAAGCTGCATGCTCTTGCGCAGCTTGAGGTCGAGCGCGCCCAGCGGCTCGTCGAGCAAGATGATGTCGGGATCGCAAACCAGCGCGCGCGCAATCGCCACACGCTGCTGCTGACCGCCCGAAAGCTTGGCGACCGGGCGCTTTTCATAGCCCTTGAGGTCTACGATGGCGAGCATCTTCAAAACCTTGCGTTTAATCTCAGCCTTCGGCACTTTTTTCAGCTTTAAGCCGAAGGCGACGTTATCAAATACATTTAAATGGGGAAACAGCGAATATTTTTGAAAAACGGTGTTGACGTTCCGTTTGTGGGGCGGCAGGCCGTTAATGCGCTTGCCGTCAAAAATAATGTCGCCCTTGTCGGGTTCAATAAATCCGCCGATAATCCGGAGCGTGGTGGTTTTGCCGCAGCCGCTCGGACCGAGTATGGTAACAAATTCCTTTTCGCGAATGTCGAGGTTAATGTTATTCAGGATAACCTCGCCGTCGAAACTCACAAAAATGTCCTTTAAGGACACAATTACCTTCTTCTCATTCTGTTCCATTTATGCACCCCTTTTGCGGCAAAGCCGCCTTTAATGCCGTCTTTCACGGGACAGCGGACTGCGGCACCGTGCCGCATAAAAATCCAACTTAGATTATATGACAAAACCAATGAAAAGTCAATGATTATTCATGTTCGGATAAATTTCGCCGGGGGTTTGCAGAGCCGCTTTCGGCAGCCGCGGAAATATAATGAGAAATTAGAAATATAGCGCCTGAAACAAAATTCTTAACGTAAAACTGCACAAAAAAAAGGTTTAGGATTTGTAATATAAAACATATACAAATTTTTAATAATTTGGTATAATAATAATGAACTTTTATGAAAGGATGGTTTTTTGA
>CADBSZ010000085.1 GCA_902797525.1 uncultured Ruminococcus sp.
ATGCGCCAATAGCTCAGCAGGATAGAGCGTTCGCCTCCTAAGCGAAAGGCCGGGGGTTCGAATCCCTTTTGGCGCGCCAAAACCATAGGGCACCTATTGGCTGTCCTATGGTTTTTTATTTTGAAAATAGGATTTGAAGCCGACTTTTCAAAGGCTTATAAGGAAAACTAAAAAAATCATAAGAAAACTATTGACAGTCAAATGAACCTGTGATATAATCATCTAAAATCAAATGAAAGAGGTGAGAACCTTGCAGCAATTTGTTCCGGGGACAGCGCTTCCCTTTGACGGGGGCGGCGGCATGTTTTCGATGTTCCGTCCGCTGATTCAGGCGACAGACGGGTTGTCGCTGCGGCAGGTTTGCTCCGTCACCGGGCTGGAGGGCAGCACCATTCAAAACTGGATTAAGCGCGGCTTTGTGTCACACCCGGTTGACAAAAAATACCGCGAGCGGCAGCTGGCGCGCATTTTGTTGATTTCCGCGCTGCGTGACTGCATGAAAATCGACAACATCGGCTCACTGCTCGCCACAGTCAACGGCAACGCCGACGACACCGGCGACGACATCATCTCCGAGGAGCAGCTTTACGATTATCTTTGCGAGGTCATCGGCAAGGCGGGCGAGGGGGCGCTGAGCATGGATGCCATTCCGCAGACGGTGCGCGAGGTTACGCGCGATTATGTGCCAACCGACGACACCGCCGCCGCGCGGCTCAACAACGCGCTGACGGTGATGGTGTACGCCTACACGGCAGGGCAGTATAAAAAAGAGGCGGACAAACGCTATAACATTATTTTAGGAGAATCATTATGACCATTAAAGTAGACGGCAAGGAAAAAACCGCAAATATCAACTGGAAAAAGTGGATTATCATCGGCGTTGCGGCGGTGATTGTACTGATTGTGGGCTTTAACTGCGTCACGGTGGTGCAGGCCGGCCACACGGGCGTTGTGGTGACGCTCGGCAGCGTGAACGAAGGTGTTTTGCAGGAGGGCATTCACATCAAAGCGCCCTTTGTGCAGGACGTTATCAAAATTGACAACCGCATCCAAAAGCTCGAGGTAAACACCGAGGCGTTTTCAAAGGACTTGCAGAGCGTTCAAACCGTGCTCGCGATTAACTACCGCGTTGACACCTCCAAGAGCTACAGTATTTATAAGAACATCGGCGCGGATTACGAAAACGTGCTGGTGGTGCCTGCGGTCAACGAGGTGCTCAAGGCGACCACTGCGAAGTATACCGCCGAGGAGAGCGTTACCAACCGTGTGCTGATTTCCGACGGTTTGGTGAAGGGACTCAACGACAAACTCAACGATTTGGGACTCTACGTCACCGACGTCAACATCATTGACTTTGACTTTTCCGAGGCGTTCATCACCGCCATTGAGGAAAAGCAGGTTGCGCAGCAGCAGCTGTTGAAGGCGGAAACCGAAAAACAGACCGCCATCACCAACGCCCAGGCTGCGGCGGAGTCCGTTAAAATCAAGGCGGCAGGCGACGCCGAAGCCAACAAGCTGCTCAACGAGTCGTTGTCCGACAAGGTTATCGAAAACAAAAAGATTGAAAAGTGGAACGGTCAGATGCCCAAGGTCACCGGCAACGGCGGCACGATTATCGACATCGGCGACATTGACGGTTCCGCCGCCAAGAGCGAGTAAAAGGAGCTGTTTATGGGATTTCTCATCTTTATTATCATCATGGTCATCGTCATCGCCGTGGCGCTGATGATTCGCAACTACAACTACAACCACCGCATCGGCGAGGGCATGTTCAAAAGCAGCGAGTTCAATCTCGACGAGCCCGACGAGTTTGTTGACAAGAACTATTACGACAAGGACGCGCTGAAGAAATAAAATAAAAGACTTGCATTTTCGCGAAAGTAGTGCTATCATAGTCTAGTAAAACACGATGACGGAGAGAGTAGCACGAAATTCCGGCTTAACAGAGAGACGCGTCGGCGGCTGAAAGCGCGTTATGACGGCTTTGTGTGAAGTTCACTCCCGAGTGGCGCTGTTGAATGTGCAGTAGGCAGCGACGGGTCGCCCCGTTACAGGCTTCGAGAGCTTATCACAGATAAGAACCAAGGGTGGTACCGCGGAAGCAATTTCGTCCCTATGTCCGTTTGGACATAGGGACTTTATTTTTGTATTCAATACTTTTCATAGGAGGAAATCATGGACAAAATCAGTGCATTGCGAGAAGAATTTGAAAAAAAGCTCGCGCAAACCGCCGACCTTGCCGTGCTTGACAAGGTGCGCGTGGACTATTTAGGCAAAAAGGGCAGCATTACCGCGCTGCTCAAGGGCATGAAGGATCTTTCCAACGAGGAAAAGAAGTCCTTTGGCGCGGAGGTAAACAAGCTGAAGGGCTATGCCGCCAAGAAAATTGAGGACAAAATCGAGGAGCTCCGCCAAATGGAGGTTGAGCGCGAAATCGCGTCCATGCCGAAGTTTGACATCACTTCTCCTGCCAATCTGGAGCGCGGTTCCTATCATCCCATCACGCTGGTGCAGCGCCAGTGCGAAAGCATCTTTAAGTCGATGGGCTTCACCGTGGAGGACTATCCCGAGGTTGTCACCGACTACGAGTGCTTTGAGTCGGTCAACATTCCCAAGCACCATCCGGCGCGCGACATGCAGGATACCTATTATCTGACCAACGGTCAGCTCCTGAAATCGCAGACCTCCGCGGCACAGAACGCGATTCTCAGAAAATACGGCAAGAACCTCAAGGAAAACGGCGTGCCGATTAAGGCGATTTTCCCCGGACGCTGCTTTAGAAACGAGGCGACCGACGCCAGCCACGAAAACACCTTCTTCCAGATGGAGGGCATGATGGTTGACAAGGACATCTCGATTTCAAACCTGATTTTCTTTATGAAAACCATGCTTTCCGAGGTCTTTCAGCGCGACGTCAAGGTGCGCCTGCGCCCCGGCTTTTTCCCGTTCGTAGAACCCGGCTTTGAGCTTGACATCAACTGCCTGATTTGCGGCGGCGAGGGCTGCGCTTCCTGCAAGCACAGCGGCTGGCTCGAGCTTTGTCCCTGCGGCATGATTCACCCCAACGTTCTGCGCGAGGGCGGCATTGACCCCGACGAATACACCGGCTTTGCATTCGGCTTGGGCTTAACCCGTCTTGCAATGATGAAATACAAAGTCAAGGA
>CADBSZ010000086.1 GCA_902797525.1 uncultured Ruminococcus sp.
AATCGCTTCCTACGGCGGCATCGACCTCTTTATGGGCGGCATCGGCGTTGACGGTCACATCGCGTTCAACGAGCCCTTCACCAGCCTTGCTTCCCGCACCGGCGTCAGAAACCTCACCACCGACACCCGCATTGTGAACTCCCGTTTCTTCGGCAACGATCCCGAGGCGGTTCCGGCTCAGGCACTGTCCGTCGGCGTAGGCACCGTAACCGATTCCAAGGAAGTGCTGATTCTGATTAACGGTCACAACAAGGCAAAGGCTTTGGCGGAAACCGTAGAGGGCGCTGTCAGCCACAAGTGGACCTGCTCCGCGCTGCAAATGCACAACGGCGCAATCATCGCCTGCGACGAGGCGGCTTGCGACGAGTTGACCGTCGGCGCTTACAAATACTTCCTCGACATTGAAAAGAAGGAGCGACTCTAATGTATACCATTAAGGATCTTTACGATCTCGACCACACCTTAGCCAAGGACTATCTCTCACAGTTTACCTATCCGTGGGAGGCGCTCAAGGGCATTAAGGACTTCATCCTTGCGCTCGGCCCCACCCTCGGCGACGACTATGAGGAGGTTTCGGAAAACGTTTGGGTTCACAAAACCGCAACCGTATTCCCCTCGGCTTATCTCGGCGCGCCCTGCATCATCGGCCCCGAAACCGAGGTCAGACACTGCGCGTTTATCCGCGGCTCGGCACTGGTCGGCGCAAACTGCGTTATCGGCAACTCCGTTGAGCTGAAGAACGTTATCCTCTTTGACCACGTTCAAACGCCGCACTACAACTATGTGGGCGACTCCATTCTCGGCTACTATTCCCACATGGGCGCAGGCTCCATTACATCTAACGTAAAATCCGACAAAAAGCTCGTGGTCGTTCACAACGGCACCGAGCAGATTGAAACCGGCGTTAAAAAATTCGGCGCGATGCTGGGCGACTATGTTGAGGTCGGCTGCAACGCGGTATGCAACCCCGGCTCCGTGCTGGGCAGACACGTCAGTGTGTATCCCACCTCCTGCGTGCGCGGCGTTGTTCCCGAAAACTGCATTTTCAAGAACAGCGGCGATATTGTTGAAAGGAAGGCAGACTGATGGGCAAGTATTTCGGAACCGACGGCTTCAGAGGCGAAGCCAACAAAAACCTCACATTTGAACACGCGGTGAAAATCGGCCGCTTTTTGGGCTGGTATTTCGGCGCAAACATGGGCAAAAAGGCGAAGGTTGTCATCGGTAAGGACACCCGCCGTTCGTCCTATATGTTTGAATACGCGCTGTGCACAGGCTTGATGGCGAGCGGCGCTGACGCATATATTATGCACGTCACCACCACCCCCTCTGTTGCTTACATCACCCGTATCGACGATTTTGACTGCGGTATTATGATTTCCGCTTCCCACAACCCCTTCTATGATAACGGCATTAAGCTGCTCAACGGCAAGGGCGAAAAGATGGAGGAGGAGACCCTTCTCAAAATTGAGGACTATATCGACGACAAGCTCGAAATTCCCGTTGCCCAACGAGAGGACATCGGCAGAACCGTTGACTATGTTTCCGGCCGCAACCGCTACATCGGCTATTTGATTTCCATGAGCAAATACAGCTTCAAGGACGTCAAGGTCGGTCTGGACGTTTCCAACGGCGCTTCCTGGCAGATTGCCAAGGGCGTTTTCGACGCGCTCGGCGCAAAAACCTATGTCATCAACGACAATCCCGACGGCTACAACATCAACACCGACTGCGGCTCCACCCACATTGAGCATTTGCAGAAGTTCGTTGTTGACAAGGGCCTCGACGTCGGCTTTGCTTACGACGGTGACGCCGACAGATGTTTGGCGGTTGATGAAAAGGGCAACGTTGTTACCGGCGATCACATCATCTACATCTACGGCTGCTACATGAAGGAAAGAGGCAAGCTGTTCAACAATAAGGTTGTTGCGACCATCATGAGCAACTTCGGCCTGTTCAAGGCGCTCGACAAGGTTGGCATCGAATATGATAAGACCAGCGTCGGCGACAAGTATGTGTATGAAAACATGCTGCAAACCGGAAACCGCATCGGCGGCGAGGAATCCGGCCACATCATCTTCTCCAAGTACGCCACCACCGGCGACGGCATTCTGACCTCGCTGAAGCTGATGGAGGTTATGCTGGCTAAGAAGAAGCCCATGAGCGAGCTGGCTGCGCCGATGGTAATGTATCCGCAGGTGCTCAAGAATGTCAGAGTATATTCCAAGCCCGACGCGAAGAACGATCCCGACGTGCAGGCAGAGGTTGCCAAGGTTGCCGAGGCTTTGGGCGACAACGGCAGAATCCTGCTCAGAGAATCCGGCACCGAGCCTGTTATCCGCGTAATGGTTGAGGCAGGCAGCGACGAAGAGTGCGAGAAGTATGTTGATCAGGTAATCGACGTTATCCGCGCCAAAGGTCACATCATCGAAGCATAATCAAACAGTTTTTGAGCCGAAGGGTTTTCCTTCGGCTCTTTTTGCGTTTCGTCTGTTTCTCAACACAACATTATCCACAACCTTTTTGACTTTGAAAGGTTAAATTTCTGTCATTCTTTCCTTGTATTTCTTTGTCAAATTATGTATAATGTTATAGTGTGCAACTATATCATATCCACTTGTAATGGGGGAAAGAGTATGAAACGAAACATCACGAAAAGGGTTTTTGCGCTGCTGCTCAGCGCGGTGCTTTGCGCGGCGGCTTGTGTAACGGCGTTTGCCGACAGCAAAACCTATACGGTAACAGAATGTGACAACCTGCAAATCACCCTGCCCGACAACATGACGGCAATCACCCGTTCGTCCGACGCAAAGGACGGGTATTTTGCGCTGCACAGCCTTGATTACAACAAGGTGATGAGCGATTTTCGCAGCGGCGACATCTATTTGCAGGCGATGGATAACGTTGAAACCATCACGCTGTCGCTTTCCTCGCTCGAAACCGAGGAAAGTCAGCGTCTCGGCAACTATAATCAGCTCACCGCGGGCGACCTCGACCAAATCGCGCGCAACTTTGTCAACACGCCCGGCAGCGTCAGCTACAATTCCGCGACGCTCGACGAGGCAGGCAAGGATGTGGTGTGGCTCTACTTCAACATGACCGGCAAGGATCAAAGCGGCAATTCCTTCCGCCAGTATCAGGCGAACACCGTTTATGACGGCAAAAGCATCAGCCTTACGCTCAACCGCAACGGCGGCGACGTTGCGGTTGAGGACTACGCAATTTTGTCCGGCATTGTTTCCACCGTCAAGTTTCAGGACAAGAATAAGCCTTTCCTCAGCGACATGATGCTTTATATCATTATCGGCGGCGCGGTGCTTTTGATTATCCTGCTGATTATCATGATTGCGCTTGTGAAAAAGTCCAAAAAGCGTAAAAAGAAGTCACAGAACGACAAGATTATTCAGGAGCTTGCCGGCAAATACCAAACCCGTCAGGGCGGTGCCCGTGACGACGCTTATGATGAGCCCTATGATGAAGCCTATGACGTCAGCGGCGTTCCGACAGAGGAAACCGCGGTTGACGAGGCTGACGTACAGGACGGCGGCTTTGAAGAAGAAATGCCGTCGCAGGATTACGACCTCGATGCGTTTGACGACGGCGTGGAAAGAAAATACTCCGACGCGGATATCGCCAGACTGTTGGGCGACGTTGAGGACGACGAAAATTTTAATGAAGCACTGCCCGTAATGCCGGCTGACTCCGAAGAAGACGAAGAGGTCAGGGACAGTGTGATAGAAGAAGCCGGTGAAATCTCCGAGTTTTTTGAAGACTTACCCGAAGAATCGGAAGAACCCGGGGAAAAGGACGAAACCGAAGCGTTCGAAGAAGAACAGCTAACGGTCGTTGAGGAAAACTCCCCGGCAGCGGAAGAAACGGATGAAACCGAAGAATCTGAAGAATCTGAAGAATTCGAAGAATCCGATGATTTTGACGAATCCGTTGATTCCGGCAGCGAATTTGATGATTCCGACGAAGCCGACGAGGAGTTTGAGGAATACGCCAGCGATGAAGTGCTGGTGCGCGAGGAATCCAATCAGGATAAATTCAGGGACAGCAGCGATTTCTTTGAGGAAGCCCCCAAACGGATGATGGGCGTTATCAGCAGCAAAGAAATCGAAGAAGCCGAGGAATACGATGTTATCGGTGAGGAGGAACAGCGCGCCGAGGCAATTGAAAAGGAGCCTGTAAAAAAGGGCGAGGGCTTTTCCAACGCTATGAAGAAAGTCGGCGCGGGACTGAAAAGCTTTGGCGTTCACTGCGGCTATTTTGCCACCAACGTCAAGCGTGCCATCAAGCGCAAAAGCGCGAAAAACAAGCGTAAAAAGGCCGAGGAGGAGCGCCGCCGCCGTCAAATGGAGCGCCGCGCGCAGGAACGCGCCGCAAGAGAACGCGCGCCGCGCCGCGACGAAAACGGCTTGGTGCAGGTGCACCGCCGCGACGACCGCCGTCCCAATAACAGACGATAAGGAGCCGTTATGGAACTTTTACTTAAACACGCTCATATCATTTCGCCCGCGGACAATCTCGACGGCGTTGCTGATATTCTTGTTCGCGACGGCAAAATCGCGCAAATCGGCGACAACCTGTCCTGCGGCGGTGAAATCATCAACGCCGAGGGACTCACCGCGATTCCCGGTCTGGTCGATATGCACGTGCATTTGCGCGACCCCGGTCAAACCGCGAAGGAAGATATTATGACAGGCTGCTGTGCGGCGGCGGCAGGCGGCGTTACCAGCCTGCTCTGCATGCCCAACACCAACCCCACGGTTGACAGCGCCGAAACCGTAAAATACATCCTTGACAAGGCGAAAAACGCTTCGGCGAAGGTATATGTCGCCGCAAGCATCACCAAGGGATTGAAAAGCGAAGCGCCCACCGACCTCGAGGAATTGAAGGCGGCAGGCGCCGTCGGCCTCAGCGACGACGGCAGACCGGTTGAAAACACCAAATTTTTAAGCGACGCCATGAAAAAAGCGCCGAAGCTCGGCATGACGGTTGTCGCGCACTGCGAGGACTTGTTCCTTGCCGACGGCGGCAAAATCAACGAGGGCGAGGTGTCGCGCGCGCTCGGCGTCAAGGGCATTCCCGCAGCGGCCGAGGATTGCGGCACCGCAAGAGAAATCGCGCTTGCTGCCGCGGAAAACGTGCCCATTCACATTTGCCACGTCAGCACCAAAACCAGCGTGGATTTGGTGCGCGACGCAAAGCGCAGGGGCGTGAAGGTGACGGCGGAAACCGCGCCGCACTACTTCTCGCTCACCGAACAGGAGCTGCTTCGCCGCGACGCGGACTACCGCATGAATCCGCCGCTTCGCACCCGGGCGGACGTCAGCGCCATCCTCGGCGGCTTAACCGACGGCACGCTCGACTGCATCGCTACCGACCACGCACCGCACACCGTGGAAGAAAAATCCGATTTTGAAGCCTCTCCCAACGGTTCCATCGGTATGGAAACCTCGCTGGCGGTCGGCGTTACCTATCTTGTCAAAACAGGCGTATTGTCTTTTGGTGAGTTGGTGCGCAAAATGTCGGTCAATCCGGCAAACATTCTCGGCATCAACGCCGGCACCCTGTCCGTCGGCGCACCTGCCGACATCGCGCTTGTGGATTTGAACGAGGAGTGGACGGTTGACGTTAACAGGTTGCACGGCAAAAGCAAAAACACCCCCTTTAAGGGCATGACGCTTACCGGCAAGGTGAAGCGCACCCTGCTCAACGGTCAAACCGTTTTTATTGATGAATAAAACGTTGCTGTAAATCAGCCGCAGGGGCGGTGCTTGCCGCTGCGGTAAAGCGACAGCCGCAAGGGTTGTCATTACGTGATATAAAAGAACGGTCATTCCGCACATGAGCGAAATGACGGTATTGGAGTGATACATATGGCACAAAAAGGTAATCTTCTGTCAGTCAGACAGGACATACGCGTGGTCGACGCAACCATCCGCGACGGCGGACTCTGCAACGATTTCCGCTTTTCCGACGAGTTTGTCAGCGATCTGTACAAGGCGAACCTCAAGGCGGGCGTGGACTACATGGAATTCGGCTACAAGGCGTCCAAGGAGATTTTTGACGAGGACGACTTCGGCAAGTGGAAGTTCTGCAACGACGAGGACATCCGCAAAATCGTGGGCGAGAACAACACCAAAATGAAAATCGCCGTCATGGCGGACGTCGGCAGAACCGATTTTGAGGAGGACATCCGTCCCAAAAACGAAAGTCCGATTGATTTGGTGCGCGTCGCCACCTACATCAACACCATCCCTGCTGCGGTGGAAATGATTGAATACTGCGCCAAGCAGGGCTACGAAACCACCATCAACATCATGGCCGTTTCCAAGGCGAGAACCGAGGATTTGGTGACTGCCCTCAACATTTTGGGCGAAACACCCGTTTCCTGTTTTTACATTGTTGACAGCTACGGCTCGCTCTATCCCGAAGAAGCGCGCCGCTATGCCGAAATGTACGGCGAAATTGCGGAAAAATACGGTAAGCAGGTCGGCATTCACGCCCACAACAACCAGCAGCTTGCGTTCGCGAACACCATCGAAGCCATGGCGTACGGCGCGAGCTACCTTGACGCAACGGTTGACGGCATGGGCAGAGGCGCGGGCAACTGCGCGCTGGAGCTGCTGCTCGGCTTTTTGAAAAATCCGAAATACAAAATCAACCCCATCATCAAGATGATGCAGAATCATATGACAAAGCTGCAGGATGAGGGCGTTAAGTGGGGCTACGACATTCCCTACATGCTCACGGGCCAGTACAACACCCATCCGCGTCCGGCAATTCAGTTCATCAACGACGGCAGAAAAGACTATTACAAGTTTGCCAACGATTTGTACGACATCATTAATTCATAATAACTCAAACCGGAGGTTTCCATGGCATTTGACAGACTGATTGAAAATATTATTAAAAAACAGAACCCCACCGTGGCAGGTCTTGATCCCAAGCTCGACTATGTGCCTGCTTCCGTCAAGGAAGCCTGCTTTGCGCAGTACGGCAAAACCCTTGAGGGCGCGGCAGCGGCGCTGCTTGCGTTCAACAAGGCGATTATCGACGAAATCTATGACATTGTGCCTGCCATAAAGCCGCAGGCGGCATATTATGAAATGTACGGTTGGCAGGGCGTGAAGGCGCTCGCAGAGACGATTGCCTACGCCAAAAGCAAGGGCATGTTCGTCATCACCGACGGCAAGCGCAACGACATCGGCACCACCATGGAGGCATACGCCGCCGCACACCTCGGAACCACCGACGTGGCAGGAGAAGGCATTGACGCCTTCGGTGCGGACGCGCTGACTGTCAACGGCTATCTCGGCACCGACGGAATCAAGCCGCTTTTAAGCATTTGTCAGCAAAAGGACAAGGGCATTTTCGTTTTGGTCAAGACCTCGAATCCCAGCTCGGGTGAGCTGCAGGATTTGCAGTTAATTAACGGCGCGTCCGTATATGAGCAAATGGGCAAAATGTGCGAAAACTGGGGCACGGAGCTCATGGGCAAATACGGCTATTCAGGCGTCGGCGCGGTTGTCGGCGCAACCTATCCCGAGCAGCTTGCCGAAATGCGCCAAAAAGCGCCCCACACGTTCTTCCTCGTGCCGGGCTACGGCGCGCAGGGCGGCGGTGCGAACGACGCGAAAAACGCCTTTGACAAAAACGGCCTCGGCGCGATTATCAACTCCAGCCGCGGCATTATGTGCGCGTGGAAAAAACAGGGACTTACCGAGGACGACTTTGCCGCCGCGGCGCGCAATGAGGCTATCCGCATGAAAGAGGATATTTTGTCGGTTGTTGGTGAAATCAAGGCGTAACAAAAAATATTGTTAAAACTTTAACCAATTAACACGCTAAATATTGACAAGTCCTTTGAAAAAGCGTATAATGACTACTGTTATGGTAGATTAAAATAGGGTAGTTTGGCGAGTAATCAACATCACCCGTAATTTTATGAAAAGGGAGTTTTTAGACATGGCAAGAGTTTACAATTTTTCAGCAGGCCCCTCAATGTTACCCGAGGAAGTCCTGAAAAAAGCAGCGGCAGAAATGCTCGACTATGAGGGCACAGGCCAGAGCGTTCTGGAAATGTCGCACCGCAGCAAGGCGTTTGACAAAATTATTAAGGACGCCGAGGCACTGCTCAGAGAAGTAATGAATATCCCCGACAACTACAAGGTTCTGTTTCTTCAGGGCGGCGGCTCCACCCAGTTCGCGATGGTAGCCCTCAACTTCATGAACAAGAACAACAAGGCTGACTATATTGTTACCGGCCAGTGGGCAAAGAAGGCTTTGCAGGAAGCGCAGCGCTACGGCGACGCTCAGGCGGTTGCTTCTTCTGCCGACAAAACCTTCTCCTACATTCCCAAGACCGACAGATCCATGTTCCGTGAGGACGCGGATTATGTTTACATCTGCATGAACAACACCATCTACGGCACTGTTTATCACGAGCTGCCCGACACCGGAGACATTCCGCTGATTGCCGACATCTCCTCCTGCATCTGCTCCACGCCGCTTGACATCTCCAAGTTTGGCATGCTGTTTGCAGGCGCTCAGAAGAACATGTCCGGCGCAGGCGTTACCATCGCTATCATCCGCGAGGATTTGCTCGGCAACGCAATGGACATCACTCCCACCATGCTCAACTACAAGGTGCATGCCGACGCGCAGTCCCTCTACAACACGCCTCCCTGCTACTCCATCTATGTAGCAAAGCTCGTGCTCGAGTGGATTAAGAACGAAATCGGCGGCCTTGAAAAAATGCAGGAGCGCAATGAAAAGAAAGCAAAGCTCCTCTATGATTTCCTCGACAGCTCCGAGCTGTTCAAGGGCACCGTTGTTGCCGAGGACCGTTCCCTGATGAACGTTCCCTTTGTTACCGGCAATGCTGACCTCGACGCAAAGTTTGTTAAGGAGAGCACCGAGGCAGGTCTGGTGAACCTCAAGGGTCACCGCACCGTCGGCGGCATGAGAGCTTCCATCTACAACGCAATGCCTTATGAGGGCGTTGTCGCGCTGGTTGACTTCATGAAGAAGTTTGAGGCGGAAAACAAATAAATAATTCGTAATGCGTAATTCGCAATGCGTAATGGCGGGCGTGCGCAACACGCCCGCTTACTATATTTCAGAAAAGGATGAATGACATGTACAATGTATTGACTTTAAATAAAATCGCCGCTGTCGGAACCAAGCGTCTCGGCGACAACTACACCTGCGGCGACGACGTACAGAATCCGGACGCGATTCTTGTTCGTTCCGCGGCAATG
>CADBSZ010000087.1 GCA_902797525.1 uncultured Ruminococcus sp.
CGGCCTTCCAGCTTTGCGGGTTTTTCGACCACTGCAACCTCCGCACAGGCTTCGGCAAAGCGCTTCATGGTGTCCAGTCCGATTTCAGGATGTCCCATTTCACGTCCGCGGAAACGGATGGAAACTTTTACCTTATCGCCGTGCTTAATAAACTTGAGAGCGTTGTTGAGCTTTGTGTTAAAATCATGCGTATCGATGTTCAGGGACAGTCTGACTTCCTTGATGTCAACAATGTGCTGATTTTTTCTGGCTTCCTTTTCTCTCTTCGCCTGTTCAAAACGGTATTTGCCGTAGTCCATGATTTTGCAGACAGGGGGCTTTGCCTGCGGAGCAATCTTAACCAAGTCAAGGTTCTTTTGCTCTGCAATTGCAAGCGCTTCCTTTGCCGACATAATGCCAAGCTGCTGGCCGTCGGAGCCGATAACTCTCAGCTCCTTGTCACGGATTTCTTCGTTGATCTGTGTGTTATTTTCTTTCTTGCCGATGGTTGAGCACCTCCAAAGCATGATGGTAAAGCAGCATGCGCCGCTTTTGATAACAAAAAACAATGCGGACAGAAATACTTCCGTCCGCACCAATACGATTCAAAAGAATGTGTATTGACCCGTGCAGACGAACCCCACAGGTGAAAGCATTTCTGCTTTGCTTTATTTTACTAGAGTATTATAATACATCTTTCTTGAAATGTCAAGTCATTTTTTAAAGAATCGTCAGGCGGATTGCTTACCGAAGATTATCGTAAAGCAGCTTGACAACGCGGTCAGTTGCTTTTCCGTCGCGGTTGTCAAAGAACATGTCCGCAAACGGTCTGATTTTCTCGGTGCAGAAATCCTCATTGTTGATAGAGTCAATCAACTCGTCGAGTGAATAAGCAATCTTGCCGGGAACATACTCCTTAAAATCAAAGTAGAAGTCGCGCTCGTTGATGTAGTGCTCCAAGTCAAACGCGAAGAAAATCATGGGAATATCAAGCAGCGACGCCTCGAACACCAGCGACGAGTAGTCGGTGATGATAACGTCGGTGATGAATAGCAGGTCATTGAGCTCCGATTCGCAGGAGAGGTCGATAACTCTGTCCTTATACTTTTCGGGAATCGGCTGCACGTCGTTGACAAACGGATGGTGCTTAATAATAATCGCGTAATCATCGGGAATGCTGTCGCATACGCGCGCGACGTCAAACATTTCCGTAGGATAAAACGCAGTTTCCTTAACAGTGCCGCGGAAGGTCGGAGCAAACAGAATAATCCGTTTTCCGGCAAAATTCGGATGTGCCTGATAGAACTTTTCACGCGCCTTTTGCTTGTATGCCTCGTCAAAAAAGACGTCTGTACGCGGAATGCCGGTTGCCACAACATTGTCGGTCGAAATGCCGAAGCCTTCGGAATGACATTTTTTGCAATAGGTCGAGCTAACGGTCACATAATCGTAACTGCGGTGATTCTGCGTCGTCTGCGGAGAACCCTTGGGCTTGGACAGGCGCGTAAAGCCGAAGGTTTTAAAGGCGCCGCAGGCGTGCCAAAGCTGAACCAGCTTGGTATCCCGGCGCAGCTCAATGTAGTGAATCATCGGCGTAAACTCATCGAGCACCACAATCTTGCTGGTGGCGCAGTATTTGGTGAAATCAAAGATTTCCTTAAACGACATAAACGAAATAGTGTGTTCGTTTAAAATGAAGTGAATGTCAAGGCTTTTGTCGTCCTTGATTTTATCGTAAATAAACGCGAAATTGCCCGAAATATCGTTTCTTCTGAGCGAGATAAAGGTAATGCGGTTTTTCTTGATTTTGAACAGCTTGAAGAAGCCGAAGCTGCGCATAAACAGCCAACGCTTGAACGTCCACAAAGAAACCCTGCAGTCGGACACGTTGGAAAAACGCCATAGGATAAACGCAACGAATTTTTTGGAATTACTTTCGTCGTTAAAGCGCGACGGCAGGCGCAAAACGCCCGAGAAATGCAGCACTGCCTCGACAAAAAACAGCGGCAGCATGGCGATGGCGATAATGTATTCAATAAAACGAATGATTTTGTCAAACAGCTTGACAAAGAAACGGCGCGCGGGAGATTTCAAAATCGCCTTTTTGTCAGGAAGAAAGGCGTAGTGATTCTCATAGCGCTTAAAGCCGAAGAACTTTTTGTCAACCTGACACACCTCGGGCTTAAAGTTCGCCTGAATTTTCTCAGCGTAATAATCGACAAAGCTGAAATTGAAATACATATCGAAGGGCAAAAACTGCTTTCTTGTTTTCCAAAACAGCAAATCCAAACGATAGGTATAGCGCCCGGAAAAATAGCATTTTCCCTCGGTATGTATGACATTGGACAGAACAAACGGAATGCGTCTGTCCTCCACACCGTTATCAAAATGCAGGATTAATTTTGGCTTCGAAACAAAGTGCGAGTTGATTTTTTCATCCATAATCGTACCCATAACGGTCAGAGTCAGACTATCGTCCTCAATCAACAGCTCCTTGACTTCAATTTGGTATTCCACAAAGACACCCCAAATTTTATCAGAATTAAAAGAATTTTAAAATATTAAAACGGTTATTTAACAAGCTCGCTCATTCTGGCGACCGCGTCCTTGATATCAAGCCCCTTTTGATAAAGAGATGAGGAGCCTGCCACGAACATATCCGCGCCGCATGCGCGCATTTGACCGCACAAATCCCAGCTGACGTGACCGTCAACCTCCATGAGCAAATCAAATCCGCTGTCATCGAGCATTTTGCGCACAGCAGCCAACTTTTCCATGCTGCCCTCAACAATCGGTCTGCCGGCAAAGCCGGGATACACCGTCATAACCACAACGCCGTCAATCATGCTAAGGTAATCAAGCAAAACCTCGGGCTTTGTGTCGGGGCTGATGGCGACAAACGGCTTTGCGCCGCGCGAACGGATGTCGGAGAGTACCTCGGCAAGGTTTTCACACGCCTCGTAATGCACCGAAACGATGTCGCCGTCTCCGATTTCCATCGCGTCAAAATACTGCTGCGGCTCAAACGCCAGAATATGTATATCTCTTTTCATTCGCTTGAGCACTCTTTTTGTGGCTTTAATCAGCCCGGTGTCAAGCGTAATGTTCGGAACAAAATGATTGTCCATAAAATCGAGGTGAATATACTCCACTCCCAAATCATCAAGAACCGTCAGCTCGCGCTCCAAATTCAACACATCGGCGCACATCAGCGACGGAGAAAGAAGTCCTTTCATACAAGCACCTACTCTATTACAACCATAACCTTCGCGAAAAACTCGCTGTTGTTTTTCATAATATCCAGTCCCTTGTCCATTTCGGCAAGAGAAAAGCGGTGGGTAATCAGCTTCTCGGCGTTAATCGTGCCCTTTGACAGCGCGTCAACCACAAGGTTCCAGTCGCTTTTGTGCGTGTCGCTGTAGCTGGAGTTCCAAGTGCCGTAGATGGAAAGTTGTTTCCTGAGAATCTGCCAATAGGTGTTCTGCGGAAAGGTGAAGTCGCCGTGGGGATTGCCCACAAAAATCACCTTGCCGCCCGAAGCGACAGACTCCAGACAGTTGCAGGCGGTCAGCGGAATGCCGACGGCTTCAATCGCGATGTCTGCGCCGACGCCATTTGTCATGCTTTTAACCCACTCAATCGCGTTTTCACGCGAGGAATTGCAGTATTCGGTAAAGCCTAAGCTTTCAATGAAGTCCCAGTTGTTGACGTCGGTGCCGACCAACAGCACACGCGCACCCCATGCTCTCGCCCACTGGGCAATCAGCATGCCGATGGTACCGGGGCCGTAAATCACCACGTTGTCCCCCACCTCAATCTGCGCGCGGCGCAGCGCGTGAAGCGCAACGGCGCACGGCTCGGTCATCGCGGCAACCTCAAAGCTGACGTTGTCGGGAATGGGAACAAGGTTCCAAACGGGTACGCGAACATACTGAGCGTAGCCGCCGTCGCTGCGTGAGCCGAGATAGTCATAGCTTTTGCACATTTCATAATTGCCGTCGTTGCAATTTTCACAGTGCTTGCAGGGAATCAGCGGAAATACGGTTGCGCGCATTCCGATTAAATTGTTGTATTTTTCATCGCCCACTGCCGCAACCTCACCGGCAAACTCGTGGCCGGGAATTGTCGGAAAATGGTAGGTTCCATTGACAAAAATGCGCGGAATATCCGAGCCGCAAATGCCGCAGGCGCGTACTCTGAACAGCACCTCGTCGGGCTTTATTTCCGGCATGGGATAGTCGCAGTATTCCAAATTGCCGACCTCGCGCAATACTCTGGCTTTCATGGTATCCATATTAAATACCGCCTTTCAAAATCGTTTCAAAGGTTTCCAAATCCTCAATAGTGGTGATTTTCAGGTTGCGCTCGCTCCCCTTCACCATGCGGATTTCCATTCCGTGGCGGTAGGCAATTTCGCTGCTGCCTGCCGTCGCGCCGATTTCCTCATCGCTGACTTCATTATGTATTTGATAGTATTTTTTGAACTTAAAGCTTTCGGGTGCCTGTCCGGCAAACAGCTCGCTGCGCTTGAGCAGACAGCCGATGGTGTGACCGTCGGCGCTTTGATACACAGTGTCCTTTACGGAAATTACGGGCATCGCGCCGTCAAATTCAGTTGCTCCCTGAACGCAGGCGGAGATAATTTCATCCGACACCAGCGGACGCGCCGCGTCGTGGATGATTACAATGTCGGTATCAGGACAGTTTTGCGCAATGCATTTCAGTCCGTTGTAGATGGAGTGCTGCCTTGTTTTGCCGGCAGGCGCATAACCGCGGATTTTGTTGACGCCGTATTTGTCGGCGTATTCCTCCACAAAGCCCTGCCACTGCTCGCTGACAACGACAACAATATTATCAATTTCGCCGTGCTTTTGAAAAATGTCAAAGCAATAGGAAATGATGGGCTTGTCCTCAACCATCAAAAACTGCTTGGGGCAATCCAGTCCCATTCTGGTTCCCGTGCCGCCCGCAAGAATAATGGCGGTATTCATAAAATCCCGTTCCCTTCTCTTATTAAAAAGTGAATTGACTTAACCATTAGGTTATCATACCATATTTAGCGGTATATTGTCAAATTTTCGGTTTTTTTAACCTAAATGTTCCAGCGTGAACACCGAACGGCGGATTCCCTCCGCCAAATCAACCTTCGGCTGCCAGCCGAGATTTTGCAGCCTGCCGCTGTCGAGAATCTCCGGCACCTGCGAAAGCGGCGTTTTGAGCGCTTCGGGTTCCTTTTCATCTGCGGGATTCGCAAAAACCAGCTTCATGTTGCGCTCGGGAAACACCTCGCACGCCTTTTGGGCAAAGCCGCGAATCGTTGTGTCGGATTTTTCATAAGCGATATTATAGGGCACGGCGTTCTCGCCGTGCAGCAAAATAAAGAGCAGCGCGGTGACGGTGTCGGTGACATAACAGAAGGAGCGGTTTGCCGCGCCGTTGGATTTGAGCAAAATATCCTGCCTGCGCACCACGTTCGCAATAAACTGCGCCCAAACACGGTCATCGTCCAGCGAGCTTGCGCCGTAGATATAGCTCGGGCGCGCAATCTTGACCGGCATGCCGTACTCGGTGCAATAGCTTGCCGCCAAGGTTTCGCTTGCGCGCTTGCCCATGGCGTAGCAGTTTTTGTAAGAGGTGAAGTCGATGTAACCGTTGTCCTCTTCGCTGATTTTATCCTTGTCGCCGTAAATTACGCCGTAGACCTTGAGGCTCGACACAATCAGCGTCGCCTTGGCGTTGCTGTCTTTAGCAAAATTGAGCACGTTCGCCGTGCCGGTGAGGTTCGCGCTGATGGTGCCCACAGGGTCGGTTTCAAACTGAATGTTGCTCGCCTGGCTTGCTGCATGAATAATATAATCTGCGCGCGCAGCACTAATCGGCTGCGTGACGTCCTGCACACAAAGCGACAGATCGTTTCGCTCAAGCAGCTTGCCAAACTTCTTTTCCGCCCTTTCGCGGCTGCGCACCAGGGCGATAACGTTGATATTTTCCTGATACTCATCATTGCGCAGCAGCAGTGCGGCGGTGAGATAATAGCCGATGAAGCCACCTGCTCCCGTGATGAGAACCGTCGAATTTTTCAGTTGAGAAAAGTCTACATTGGAATGCGCGATTTCCTGCAAGTCCGCAAAAACGCCCTCGCTGACGCAATCCTTTACATTAAATGCCATATTTCAGCTCTTCCTTTGCAAAGCGCTTATAGTTTTCATAATAGAACTGGGCGCGCAGCGTAATTAAGTCCTCGGGAGTGGTTACCTTAATATTGAAACGCTCTCCCTTAAAAATATGAACCTTCTCGCCGAGCTCGATAAACAGCTCACTGGAGGACACGGGATTTAAAATGCCGCGCTTGTACGCCTCCTCGTGCGCCCACAAAATACGCTCCATGGTGTAGCCCTGCGGCGCCTGGGTGATATACATGGTATTGCGCGCATAGCTTTTTCCGCAGGTTTCGCCGTCGGTGCTGTAGAGCAGCGAGTCGATACTCGGAGTAACGGGCACTGCGGTTTTATACTTTCTTGTATGCTCAATGCAGTCAGTAATCAGCTTTTCGGACAACATCGGGCGCACGCCGTCGCAGATTAAAATAATGTCGTCGCCGTTAAGTGAAAACTCCGCCGTCGCGACCACGCCGTTGTGAATGGAGTCGAAACCGTTGGGACCGCCGGGGACAATCGCTTTGACCTTGGGGACGTTAAACTGCTTGATGATTTCTTTCAGATAATCCATCCAATCCTCTTTGCAGGCAATTACAATTGCGTCCACCATGGGGTGATTGGAAAAATGCTCCATGGTGCGGATGATGATGGGCTTGCCGCCCACCTCCAAAAACTGCTTGGGCAAATCGGAGGACTGCATCCTCACGCCGCTGCCGCCTGCAAATAACATGGCAGTAATCATATTTTACGGCTCCTTTATATAGTTACACAAATAGCTATTTTCACTGTACCACCAAATCGACGGTTTGTCAATTTACAGTCTTGTAATGCTTATTCTGTCTTGAAATGTCTGTTTTATTATGATACAATAGATTCGGAGTGATAATATGGAAGATTATAACTATCAGGGCAACACGGCGGCGGTAAACGCGCCGTATCCCGATGAAACGGCTTTGCAAAAGCAAAAAGAATTGCAGGAACGCCGCATGGTGCGCAAAACCTCAAGCGGCGTCGGCTTTTTTGTATTGGTGTATTATCTGGTAATGATGACAAGCTCCGTTGTTTTGACGCTTGTTGTCAGAGGGATGCGAATTGCAACTGCAGATAACGAAAACATGCTGAACAGCTTTTTACAAATGGCATATATGACAATGGCGCCGCTGATTGCCGCCTTTTTTTACCGCGTCATTTCACGCAAAAGGCTGAGCGACGCGTTCTCGAAAAGTCACGTTCCGTTTAAAAGGCTCGTTCCGATGGTACTGCTGGGCATGATGGTGGCAATGCTTGCCAATCAGCTGGCGACGATGTTTGACAGCAATATTTCGCTGTTCCATTTGTATAACAACGTGCCGGATATGGATAAGGCCAACACCTCGCTCGACATGATACTCAGCTTTGTGGTGACGGCGATTGTTCCTGCCTTTGCCGAGGAATTTGCTTTCCGTGGCATTGTGATGGGCAGCCTGCGCAAACACGGCGACGCGTTCGCCATTATCGGCTCCGCCGTTCTGTTTGGCGCGATGCACGGCAACACCACGCAGATTATTTTCGCGTTTACGCTTGGCTTGATATTCGGCTATATCGACTGCAAGGCAAATTCGATTGTCCCCTCCATCATCATTCATTTTGCCAATAACTTCTACGCGATTTTGCA
>CADBSZ010000088.1 GCA_902797525.1 uncultured Ruminococcus sp.
ATGTCCAAAACCGTCGCTTCCTCCATGCCGAACTGGCTGCCGCCCTTGACGTCGGTAACGCGCAGCAGCACGGGATAAACCTTGCCGCGCTTTTCGCCCTCGGCGTTAATCATCTCAACATGCAGCAGGCTTTCGGCGGTGAAGGTGCCGACCTCGTCGTCAGCGGCACGCTGAACGTCTTTGAGGGTTTTGTTAACACCGGAGAAGATGATTTTGCTTTTGTCAACGCCGGTTTTCTCGCAAATCGTCAGCTCGCCCGGAGAGCAAACCTCGATTTTGTCAAAGACGTCGGGCAGTCTGCCGAGCAGAAAGGGATTTGCCTTAATCGAGAAGCAAATGCCTGTTTTTTCTCCGAAATAGTGCTTTACCAGCCGCGCGCGCTTTTCAAACTCGTCCAAATCAAAAACATAGGACGGCGTAGGCAGCTGCGCGGCTAAGGCTTTAATTACTTCTGCGTTCATCTTATTCATCCTGTAACTGCTCAATCAGCGCCATCATTGCTTTGGCGGAGTTGAAGTTGTCGGGTACCAGATTGTTGGGCTTGATTTCGATGTCGAACGCGTCGTTGAGCTCGCCGACCAGCGCAACGATGTCAAAGGAATCGAGCACGCCGTCGGTGATGAGCGCGGTTTCGTTTTCAAAGTCAACGTCGGGTCTGAGTTCCTGCAAAATTTCCATTAATTCATCCATGATAAAATCTCCTTTAAAAATTTATTCAGCCAAAAATTGGCTTGGTTTACTTAAAATAGCCCTTCAGTGTTTGCATGTCGGTTTTGCCGTTCGGCAAGGTGGGCAGCGCCTCGAGATTAATCAGCTTGCGCGGCACCATGAACGCCGGCATGTTTTGTCTGAAATAAAGCACGATGTCCTTTGAGGTGGCGTTGCCGGTGTAGAACAGATAAAGCGTCGCCTTATCCTTATAATAGAGCGAGCAGCAGTCGGTTACGCCGTTGATTTTTTTGGCGGTTTCCTCAATTTCGCCTAGCTCAATGCGGTGGCCGAGGTGCTTGATTTGGCGGTCCTTTCTGCCGTGGAAGTGCAAAACGCCGTCCTTGTCAAAGGAACCGAGATCGCCTGTTTTATAAATCAGCTCGCGGTATTTGTCGTTGAGCGGATTTTGCATAAATACCTTATCGCTCTGCTCATGGTTGCCGTAATAACCAAGCGCCAAAATCGGACCGCTGACGCAGATTTCGCCGGTTTCGCCGTCGGGCGTGGGCGTGTTGTCCTCGTTGAGCAGCGTGACGCGGTAGTTGTCATACGGCTTGCCAATCGGCAAAACGGTGTCGTCGTTTACCTTTTCCTTCACAACATAATAGGTGCAGGACGCGGTGGCTTCGGTGGGACCGTACTGGTTGACATACAGCACGTCGGGCAGGTTATCCTGCCAAATCTTTAAATACTTGCACGGCATGACCGAGCCGGAGAAGCAGAGCTTTTTGAGATATTCGGGCTTGGCAACGTCGAACGCGCCCAGCTTTGCAGGCAGCTCTACGCCGGCAACGCTCCAGCACAGCGCGGTGATTTTTTCGCGGTTGAGCGTTTCAAAGAGCGTAGTGGGCACGGCAAACTCATTTTTGGGAATGATGTAGGTGGACGCGCCGAAAGTAACGGGGAAATAAATATCTCTGACCGCCGCAATGTAATCGAGCGGCGACTGGTTGCCGAACACGTCGGTGTCGTCAATGGACAGCACCTTGGCAACCGAGTCGATGTAGCACATCAGCGACTGGTGCGCGGTGATGACACCCTTGGGGACGCCGGTGGAGCCTGAGGTGAAAATGACATAAAGCGGTGAGGTGCAGGTAAGCGTTGCGGCTCTTGCCTCAAGCAGCGCTTCGTCCGCCTCGGTGTTCATAATATCCTCGAAAACAATGATTTCGCCGTCAAAATCAAGCGACTGAGCGGTTTCAAGGTGCGCTTTATCAACGAGCATGTATTTGCTTTGGATTACGCTGAGAATCTGGTTGAGACGGGTTGTGGGCATATCGCCGTCCATCGGCGCATAAAAACAGCCGGCGCGAACCGCTCCCAAAAAACAGGAAGGCGTTAAAATATGTCTGCCGGACATAACGGCGACAGGCTGTCCTGCCGGAATTTTTTTTGCGAGATAAGTACCGACCGACTTGGTCAGCGCGTCAAACGCGCCAAAGGTGATTTCGCCGTGCTCATCCTTGAACATTACCTTGTCGTGATAAGCGGCGGCTGTGCGGTCAAGTCTGTTAAGAACTGAAGTTTCCATCAATCATTCCTCCTTAATGGTGCACAGAAGTGTATGAAATTATTATAGAAAATTTTAGGTGTAAAGTCAATGCGATTTGTCAGAATTTTAACAAGATTGTCGGATGACTGTCGCTTTAATGCTTTTCGGTGATGTCAATAAGATTATGTCCGGTTTCGTTTCGGAACACATTAACCTCATATTGATAGGTTTTGTCTCCGTCGGTGATGGTCATCACAGTGGAGCCGTATTTGGTGGCGTGAACATACACATAGCCGTCCTTGGCGTCTTGGATACTTCCCTCTAAAAAGGAGCTGTCATCAAAGGAAATCACCGCATTTTCGGAAAAGCTCGGCTCGCCGGGCAGAGGCATGCTGACGCCGGTATCAACCGTACCGAACATGATAAGTGACACAGAGAGCCAGATGACCAGCACGGCAACCGCCGCAAAGCCTGCCAGACGGTGCTTCCAGCCGCGGAAGAAAACAAGCAGATAAAGAACAATCTGAGCAAAGCAGAACAGCACGGAAATCAAATGGTTCGGAAACTCATAAAAAACGCAATTTTGAAAATAACCTAAGCCCAAATACGCGAGCAGAAGATTAATGGGAGTCAGAATCAGCAGACTGAGCCAGTTGCCTTTTTTCAGGTACCATCCGGCATACGCCATCGGAAATGTGAGAAGTGTCCACATAAACCAATAACGGTAGTACATGAATATTCCCCATCCCATGTAGTTGAACGGAACCTGGAACAAATAAATCAGCGGCTGGCTGATAACGAAAAATACAAAGGTTTTTAACGCGGATTCCAGGGGCTTTTTGCAGTTGGTCATAATGATGACGGCGAAAAGAATCCACGCCTCAAAGCTGACGCCTATCTCGTGGAAAGACGTGTTGTCAAAAATCGGCAGAAGCAGAATGAGCGCGGTCACTGCCGCTGTGGCAACTGCGAAAATAATCACTTTCGGCCAGCTCATGCGGATGCCGCCGAACAGGCGGTCGGACATTCTCCTAAAAACATTTACGTTTGTTTGTGACATGCAGAATTCTCCTTTTTCTTTTCATTCGAATCTATTTTATATCAATCGGAAGGAAAAATCAATAAATGCATCAAGATTATCATGTTTATTAACCGATTGTCACAGTTTTGTTGTACCGTGTATGATAAACGAAAGCTACCGTAAAAGAAAAACACGTTTTTTGCGGCAACAGCAAGAAAAAAACGTGACAAGCGGATAAAATTGTATTATAATAAAGAAAGCAAAGGAAAAGGAGAACGAACATGGACGAACGCAAGGACTATAATCTCGATAATTTTGACATTGACAACCGTTACAGAACCAAACCGCGCAACACAAACAATGCGGAAAGAAACAGAAGGAGAAGAAAAAGACAAAAGCAGCAAAGAACGCTGATGATTGTAATTGCCGCGCTGGCAGTTGCGGTAATCGTCGCGCTGGTATTTTTAATCGCAAGCTGCTCCTCTTCCCCGTCGGACAACAGCAATACCTCGGCAACCGCAGCCTCCACAACCGCTTCGGCGCCTGCCGCAAACGCACAAACCTCACAAAACAGCTCGGCAACGCAAAACACGACAGCGGCTTTGGGCAACAACACGCAGGTAAATAACAACAACGGTTATACAAACAATGACGTCAACAACAACGGCAACGCGAATACGTATAACCAGAATGATAACGCCGCCTATCAACAGCAAAGCAGTGCCGCGGCGCAGGAATACGCGAACACAAACACCAATAATGACGCCGTCCAAACCGCTACTGCCGCGCCGAGCGCGCAGGGCGTGACCACCGGCATTTTCTCAACCTCGGTTGCGATTCCGTCAGGCACCAACTACAACTGGAATTACACTGCGGATTCCAACCACGCGGTTATCTATGGTTCATATGACTATGCCTCGCAGACCTACAACTTTACCGCGCTGGGATCCTCACCCGGTACCATGCACGCAACGCTCAAGTATGTTGACGCGAACGGTCAGTGGATTGACCAGCCCGTTACCATTGTGGTTGACCAAAACCTGAACGTCACTACCGGCTAAATAAACTGACGGCTCAA
>CADBSZ010000089.1 GCA_902797525.1 uncultured Ruminococcus sp.
AGCGCTCCATGGAATAGACAATCTGCTCCGCCGTCATGTTAAAGTCCAATAATGTGCCGATGTGGGCGTGTGTGTCGATAATCATGCTTACACCTCTGTTATTGAATACTCAGCTTCACCACACATTCAATATGCTGCGTGTGCGGAAACATGTCCACGGGCTGGATTTTTTGCACGCGATAGCCGCTGTTTTGCCGCAGATACTGCAAATCGCGCGCCAGGGTTTCGGGATTGCAGCTGACGTAAACAACCGTTTTGGGCGACAGCTTCATCAGCGCGTCCAAAAATTCTTCGCTGCTGCCTGCGCGCGGCGGATCCATCATCACCACGTCGATTTTTTCGTTCTCCTCAGCGACCGCCTGCATAAAATCGCCGGCGTCGCCCTTGTAAAAGCGGATATTTTTCAGCGCGTTCGCCTTCGCGTTTTGAATTGCGTCACGAACCGCCTCGCCGTTCAGTTCCACGCCGACCACCCGTCCGGCGCCGTGCCGGGCGGCAATCATGCCGATGGTGCCGATGCCGCAGTAGGCGTCGAGCACGGTTTCATCACCCTTTAGTCCGGCAAATTCAATCGCCTTGCCGTACAGCACCTCGGTCTGCACCGGGTTAATCTGATAAAAGCTCTTGGGCGAAATGCGGAATCGGCAGCCGCACAAAACATCCTCGATATAGCCCTTGCCGTACAGCACCGACTGCCGCTCGCCGAGTACCAGGTTGGTTGCGTAGGGATTGATATTCTGCACCACGGTGGTAATTTGCGGAAACTGCCTGCGAATGGCTTTGACAAAGTTGTTTTTGGACGGGAACACCGGCGTGCCCGTCACCAGCACAAGCATGACTTCATTCGTGGCAAAGCCGCGCTTGACCAGCACGTGCCGCAAAAAGCCCTTGCGCGTGTCCTCGTTGTAGGTTGTCAGGTGGAACGACGGCAGCAGTTTGCGCACCGCGACGATGATTTCATCGGCGAGCCTGTCCTCAATCTGGCAACTGTCAATGCTGACGATGCGGTGCGTGCCCGACTGGTACACGCCCGAATAAATTTTGCCGTTGCGGTCGGTGCGAAACGCCGCCTGCACCTTGTTGCGGTAGTGATAGGGATTTTTCATGCCCAAAATCGGCTCGGTTTTGCCAAAGCCCTTCAACAGCTTTTCGACCTTGCGCTGTTTGAATTGCAGCTGCTCCGGATAACTCAGGTTTTGCAGCTGACAGCCGCCGCATTTTTTGTATACCGGACAACTGCCGTTTTGAATGTTCGTTTTGCTCTGCGACATAGCGCACCTCTTAAGATTTGTTTCATCCGTAGCATGTAATAATAAAAACTGCGTTTTGCAGGGGAGCCCCTCGCGGTCTCCCTTCCCACGTCGAAAACGACGTGGGATTGACAGCCGCAAGGGCTGTCACTACGGCCTTAAAGAAAAATCTGATTTTCTTTCATACCCATATTATACCTATTTCACCCCGAAAGCGCAATAACCATTTGCACTTTCTCCGCGATTATTATATAATGGTAAAAAACAATGGTTGGTAACAGTATGAAGCATAAAATAATGATTGTCATTATCGCGGTAATCTTTGCGGCAGGCGTGCTCGGCAGCGTGCTGGTGCTCACCGCGCCGAAAAAGAATACCGTGCGGATAAAAAGCAGGGGAGAGGTTCTTTATACGCTCGACCTCAGCCGAGAGAGCGACCGTACCTTTGAGGTGAAAACCGACAGCGGCAGCAATACCGTTGAAATTAAGGACGGCAAAATCCGCGTGCGCGACGCCGACTGCCCCGACAAAACCTGCGTCAACATGGGGTGGCTGCGCAGCGCGGCGATGCCGGTGGTCTGTCTGCCGCATCAACTGGTGATTGAATTTGTCGACGCCGACGGCGGCGTTGACGCGATTTCGGAGTAAGCGATGAGTATTAAACGTCTTGCGCGGCTGGGAGTGCTGACCGCCGTCGCGCTGATTATCTTTATTATCGAGCTGCAAATCCCGAATCCCTTTCCGGTTCCGGGCATTAAGCTCGGATTGGCGAATATCGTCACGGTCTATGCCGTCTACCGCTACCGCGCGGCGGAGGTTGCCATGCTTGTCGGCGTGCGCATCACCCTGGGCGCGGTGTTCAGCGGTAACATGATGGCGCTGCTCTACAGCGCGTGCGGCAGTTTGCTGTGCCTGTTCGGCATGATTTTCTTTAAAAGAATTATCGACGAGCGACATTTATGGATTGCAAGCGTGTTCGGCGCGCTGCTGCACAACACCGGCCAAATGGCGGCGGCGCTGCTCGTCACCCAAACGCCCTCGCTGCTGCTGTATTTTCCGTTTTTGGTGGTTTCGGGCTGTTTGGCAGGCGCGTTCACCGGCATGTGCGCGCAGTTGATTCTGCCGCGGCTGAAAAGGTTTGAGGAAAACGGCTGACGCTCCCTCGCAAAACTGCATAGATTTCCCGGCGGTTTGTGCAGAATCTTTTGCAAGAAGTCACATTGACAAAAACCGCGAAATCGAATATACTACTAACAAAGACAGCAAAGGCGCTGCGGCAAATACCCGCAGTGCCTCTTTTTACGACCTAAACAAACAGATTCAGGAGAGTAATTGTATGGCTAAGGTACCCGAAATGTTCGGCTGCAACGTGTTCAACGACAAAAAAATGCAGGAAAGACTGCCCAAATCCACCTATAAAGCGCTCAAAAAGACCATTAACGACGGCGAGCCGCTTGACATCAGCGTGGCAAACGTCGTGGCAAGCGCCATGAAGGACTGGGCAATCGAGATGGGCTGCACCCACTACACCCACTGGTTCCAGCCGATGACCGGCGTCACAGCGGAAAAGCACGACAGCTTCATCCAGCCCAACGGCGACGGCGTTATTATGGAGTTTTCCGGCAAGGAACTGATTAAGGGCGAGCCCGACGCGTCCTCCTTCCCCTCGGGCGGCATTCGCGCCACCTTTGAGGCGCGCGGCTACACCACATGGGACCCCACCTCGCCGGCGTTTGTCAAGG
>CADBSZ010000090.1 GCA_902797525.1 uncultured Ruminococcus sp.
AAAATGTCGTGAACCACGCCGAGAACGTTGTAGCAGTCGGACACGTTGTCCACAATCACGCGCACGGCAAACACGTCGAAAATATCGTTGATGCTCTGGTTGCGCATAATCGTTTTGCGGTAGATGCTGTTGATGCTCTTGACTCTGCCGCTTATGTAAACGTTGGGAATGGTGTCCTTCGTTTTTTCGATGATTTGCTCCTTGATGGACTCGATGAACTTGTGTCTGCCCTCTTCGTTCATCAACAGCGCATCCTCGATTTCCTTGTAGCCGATGGGATCGAGGTATTGCAGCGAACGGTCCTCGAGCTCCTCCTTGACGGTTTTGATACCGAGACGGTGCGCGATGGGCGCGTAAACCTGCATGTTTTCCACGGATTTGTCGCGCCGCTTTTGCTCGGGCATGCAGTCCATGGTGCGCATGTTGTGCAGGCGGTCGGCGAGCTTGATGATGATGACGCGGATGTCGTCCGCCATGGCAATCAGCATTTTGCGGATGTTTTCCGCCTGCTGCTGCTCGCGCGTGGAATACGGAATTTTCGAAATTTTGGTAACGCCGTCAATCAGCTTGGCGACATCGTTGCCGAAGCGCCTGCGGATTTCGTCGAGCATGACGGGCGTGTCCTCCACCACGTCGTGCAGCAACGCGCCGCAAATGCTGTCGGTGTCCATGCCCAGCTCGGCGACAATGCACGCCACCGAGGTGGGATGCAGAATGTACGGAATGCCTGACACCCTGCGCTGGTCGCCGTGCGACTGCTCGGCAAAGCGGTAGGCGTCCTCGATTTTATCCATATCGTAGGCGTTGTCGGAATGATTTAATATTTTAATCAGCTCGGAAAAATCCTGATAGTGAGCGACATTCGAAAACTTGCTCATGCTATTGCCTCCCTGAGTTTCTTAATAATGCGCGCGGAAGTGAGGTCGACCTTGCCCGACACCTGACGGAGGGTGATTTGACTGCTCTTTAAGCCCTCGCGGATTTGAATCAGCCCCAGCTCGTTCATCGCCTCGAGCGCGACGCGAATCTTGCCGTAGGAAAGGCGGTTGTTCAGGCGGCTGACGAGGGTGTCGACGCGGTGATAATAGCCCTGACGGTCGCGCAAAAAGCGGTAGAGCAGCGCAAAGTCGTTGCGGTCGGGATAAATGCTTTGAAGCTGCTGCGCGCCGAGCGAGCCGCCGCGGCAGAAGGTTTCAAAAATCCGCTGACTTTCCAGAATTGCAAGCGGATCGTCGGCTGAGGATTTCAGGGATTTGATGACAACGGAAACGGATGTAAAACCGTTGTATTCGTTTGTTTCCAGCGTGGCGGCAAGGTCGAGCACCTCGCCCTTTTCATAGGGAAATTCGTCGGCGGAACAGAAAAAGTACATCGCGCTGAGCGTCGTGTTGTTGCGCGAAAAGACCAGCCGCAAGTGTTTATTATTCGATACCGGAATAATATTGGCCAAGGTCATGTGATAAAAGCCGAAAACCGGCGTGGGATTGCCGGCGCCGTAGGGCTGCAGGTGGTCAAGCTCCTGCACCAAATCAAGCGTGACGGAGGCCGGGTTGAGCTTGCACTCGATTTTGAGGCGGTCAAAGGGCATGTCGCCCATGCGGTCGGCGTATTCGTTAATTCTTTTACGGAATAATTCAATGTTTTCGGAACGCAGCGACAGGCCGACTGCCATCGGGTGGCCGCCGTAGTGCGTGAGCACGTCGGAACAGGCGGCTACGGCATCGCAGAGAGCAAAGCCCTCGATGCTTCTGCCTGAGGCGCGGGCAAACTCGCCGTCGCGTGTGATGACGATTGCAGGCTTGCCGTAGATTTCTTTGACGCGGGCGGCGACGATGCCGACCACGCCCTGGTGCCAGCCCTCACCGTCGAGGACGATGATTTTGTCCATGACAAGCGATGGGTTGCGCGTCACCATTTCGTCAATGCCGAGCAGGATATCGCGCTCGATTTGCTGGCGTTCGGCGTTGTCATAGCTCATGGCGGTGGCGATTTCGGCGGCCGCCTCCTCGTCCTCGGTGAGCAGCAAATCAACGGATTTTCCCGAAAGACCGAGCCTGCCGACAGCATTGATACGCGGCACCAGCGTGAAGGAGACGTTGCCTGCGGAGAGCTTTTTGCCGAGCAGTCCGGAGGTGCGCATGAGGGCGTAAATGCCGGCGCGGTCGGTGTTCATCAGGCTATGGAGTCCGCGCTTGACAAAGACGCGGTTTTCGCTTTTGAGCTCAACGATGTCGCCGATGGTGCCCAGACTGAGAAGGTCGGCGTAGTTGTCGAGAAGGGAATCGACGTCGCAGTATTCGCCCTCGAGCGCCATAATCAGCTTGAAGGCAACGCCCACGCCCGAGAGCTGCTTGAAGCGGCTGGGGCAATCGGTGCGGTGCAAATCCACCACGGCGCAGGCATTCGGCAATTCGCCGAGCGGCATGTGGTGGTCGGTGACGACGGTGTCAATGCCGAGGGATTTGGCGTAGCTGATTTCGTCGATGGCGGCAACGCCGTTGTCGACGGTGACGATGAGGTTGACGCCCTTTTGGTGAAGGATATCGACGGCTTGTTTGTTCATGCCGTAGCCCTCGGTTTCGCGCGAGGGAATGTAATACATCACGCGCGCGCCGACGGCCTCCAGATAGGAGTAGAGCAAAGCGGTTGAGGTGACGCCGTCGGCGTCGTAATCGCCGTAAACGCAAATAAATTCGCCGTTTTCGAGGGCGGTTCTGACGCGTTCGCACGCCTTGTCCATGTCTTTAATCTCAAAGGGCGAGGCGATTTGGTTATCGTTAAAGAGGAAATCCTCGATTTCCCCGCGGGTTTTGATATTTCGAATTTGGAGCAACATTGCGATGATGCCCGGCAGTTGGTATTGTTCTTGAATGGCTTTTGCTTCGTTTTTGTCAAACGGAGCCACTGTCCATAGCTTCAACCTGTGTCGCTTCCTTTCTGTGGAATAATAAAAAATCGGTTATAAAATAAAACCGTTCATCCGGTGCGGCTGCCGTCCGGATAAAATAGGCGCAGTGCCCTCACGGGGAACCGTGCAGCATGGAGGCGGCGTGAGACAGGGCGGCTTGGGTGATGTTGACGCCGCCGATAATGCGTGCAAGCTCCTGCACGCGCGCGTTTTCGTCAAGCGGCGTGACAACCGTAAAGGTTCTTCCCTGCTCCACGCGTTTTTCGATGAGATAATGATAATCGGCGAGCGCGGCAATTTGCGCCTGATGGGTAACGCAGAGCACCTGGCTGTCGCGCGAAACCTCTTTGAGCTTTAAACCGACCTTTTCGGCAGCGGAGCCGGAAATGCCGGCGTCAACCTCGTCAAAAATAAGGGTGTCCACGTCGTCGGTCGCCGCGAGCACGGTTTTGATAGCGAGCATCATACGCGACAGCTCGCCGCCGGAGGCGATTTTTGCCACGGGGCGCGGCGTTTCGCCCGGATTGGCGGAAATGAGCAGTTCCACCTTATCGATGCCGTCGGCGGTTAGTTCCGTTTTCTGAAAGGCAGGCACCAGCTCGACGTTGGGCATGTTTAAAAACTGCATTTCTTTTTTGACGTTGGCGGCAAAAATTTCCGCCGCCTTTTTTCGCTTTTTGCTGAGCGCTGCCGCCAGCGACATGGCTTCGCTTTTGGCTTTATCGCACGCTTCGATTAAATCGTCGCGGTTTTTGTCATAGTTGAGCAGCTCCTCCAGGCGCGTTTGCATCTGCTCGGCAAGCGCCGGCAGTTCGTCGGCTTGACAGTTGTATTTGCGCGTTAAACGGTTGAGCAAATCAAAGCGCTCCTCAATTTCCTCCAGGCGCTCGGGATCGCTTTCGAGGGAGTCGAGCGCATCGGAAATGCTTTCGGAACAATCGCGCAGGTTGTAATAAATATCGGTCAGGCGGTTGCCCAGCTCCTCATATTCGGGGTGATAGGACGCGGCGTTTTGCACCGCCGTTGCCGCCATGTCGACCGCCTCTGCCCCGCCGTTCGAATCCTCGCCGTCGAGCATGAGCTTGGCCTTGTTGAGAAGCGAAAAGATTTTTTCAAAATTCAAAAGCGTTGTGCGCTCGGCTTCGAGCTGCTCCTCCTCGCCGGGCTGGATGTCCGCGTCGAACAGCTCCTGCGACTGGAATTGCAGCAAATCAATTTCGCGCAGGCGCTCGCTTTCGTCGGAATTGGCTTCGTTTAATTTCTTTTGAAGAATTTTATATTCACGGTACTTGTCCCGATACGCCTTGAGGTCCGCTTCAAAGCCGCCGTAGCTGTCGATGTAGCCGAGATGCGTGTCGGGCGAAAACAGCTCGTAGCTTTCGTGCTGTCCGTGAATGTTGATTAAATTGACCGACAGCTCGCGCAGCATAGACACCGTGGCAGGTCTGCCGTTGATTTTGCAGGTGCTTTTGCCGTTTTGGCTGAGGGTGCGTTGCAGAATGAGCACGCCGTCCTCCAATTCAAAGCCCATGCGCTCCAAAGCGGCGGCGACAGTCGGGTTAACATCCTCAAACTGCGCGCTGACAAAGGCGGTTGAGGCGCCGGTGCGGATGATTTCACGCGAGGTGCGCTGTCCCATAATGGCGTTAATGGCGTCGATGATAATGCTTTTGCCCGCGCCGGTTTCGCCTGTGAGGGCGTTGAAGCCCGTGGAAAAGTCGATGGACGTTTTTTCAATTACAGCGATGTTTTCTATGTATAAGGTCTTTAACATATGATTCCCTGCCGGTTACTGGTTGATGGTATATTGTTTAAGCGACGCGGTCAGCTCGTTTGCGCTCTCGCCCGAGCGGCACGCGACAAAGATGGTGTCGTCGCCGGCGATGGTGCCGACGATGGACGCGTTGTCGGTGGAGTCCATCGCGGCGCACACGGCGTTTGCCATGCCGCTGAGGGTTTTGATGACAACAATGTTTTGCGCGTTGTCGATGGAAAGCACGGAATTGGAGAACAGTTGGGTAAAGTTTGAACGCAAATCGGCGTTGCGGTTGGACGCGGAGGTGTAGCGGTATTTTCCGTCGCTGCCCAACGTTTTGACGAGCCGCAGGTCCTTGATGTCGCGCGAAATGGTCGCCTGCGTCGCCTTGTAGCCTGCTTCCTTGAGCCGGGTGATGATTTCGTCCTGTGTTTCAACAGGATATTCGGAGATGATTTCGAGTATTTTAGCGTGTCTTCCGCTCTTCATTTACAGTTCCCTTTCTTTGAGCTTTTCGTTAAGCTTTCGGTAAAAATTGCGGTTTTCAATCGAGATGAGCCGCAGGGTTAAGTCGGATTTACGGATGATGACGGTGTCCGCCTCGGTGATGTCAATATTCTGTTCGCCGTCGATGGACAGCACGCAGCTGCAGCCCTTGGGAATTTTGGCGGTGACGGACAAAACGGAATCCGCGCCGAACAACACAGAGCGCGAAAACAGCGAATGCGGACAAACGGGCGTCATTAAAATGCATTTCATCTGCGGCGATAAAATGGGGCCTCCTGCCGAGAGCGAATATGCCGTTGAGCCGGTGGGCGTGGAAAACAGCAGACCGTCCGCGCGGTATTTGGAAATTTCCTCACCCTCAAGATACAGCGTGAAATCCACGATTTTTGACAGCTGACCGTGCGTGACAACCGCGTCGTTAACCGCAAGGTAACGGCGGCTGCCCGAGGCGTTTTGCACCTCGATGTCGAGCAAAAGGCGCTCTTCGACGGCGTAGGAGCCGGTGAGAAGCTTTTTCAAATCGCCGATTTCGTCGGTTTCCATGTCGGCGGCAAAGCCGAGTCTGCCGACGTTGACGCCGATAAGCGGCGTTGCGGTGCGGGCGGCGTATTTGGCAGAATGAATAATCGTGCCGTCGCCGCCGACGGTGATTGCCGCGTCGGTAATTTCAAAAAGCTGTTCAATTGTTTCGGCAAAGGCTGTGCCGCTGTCGGAAAAAATTTTCCTGCATTCGGGCGGCATAAACAGCTGAGCGCCTGCGCCGAGCAGTATCCGGATGATTTGCCGCGCGCAGGCAATTGCCTTGGGCTTGGTCAAATTGACCACAATCGCAAGTTTCATGACTACCTCTGTTGGTCGAGCGCCTCGTGAGAGCGTTTGACCAGCTCTTCAGGCGTGATTTCGGTATATGATTTGGGTTCGCCGGATTTTTGCAGATGGATGAGATATTCGATGTTGCCCTCGGGGCCTTTGATAGGCGAAAAGTCGAGGTTGAGCACGTCAAAGCCGTTTTGCAGACAAAAGTCATAGATGCTTTGCACCACTTCAACATGCACCGCCGGGTCGCGGACAACGCCCTTTTTGCCGACCTTTTCCCTGCCGGCTTCAAACTGCGGCTTAATCAGGCAGACAGCCTGCGCCTTTTCTGCCATCAGCTCACGCGCGACGGGCAAAATCAGCCTGAGCGAAATGAACGATACGTCCACCGAAAAGAAGTCGATTTCATCGGGCACCTGCTCGCGCGTAACCTTGCGCATGTTGGTGCGCTCGAGGTTAATGACGCGCTCGTCGGTGCGCAGCTTCCATGCGAGCTGACCGTAACCGACGTCGATGGAATACACCTTTTTGGCGCCGTTTTGGAGCATGCAGTCGGTAAAGCCGCCGGTTGAGGCGCCGATGTCCATGGCGGTTTTACCGTTAAGGTCGAGATGAAAATTGGCAATCGCCTTTTCGAGCTTCAGACCGCCGCGACTGACATATTTCAGCACGCTGCCGCGCACCTCGATGTCAACATTTTCGTCGTAGCTTGTGCCGCATTTGTCAGCCTTTTGGTTGTCAACATACACCTGACCTGCCATGATGATTGCTTTTGCTTTTTCACGGCTTTCGGCAAAGCCCTTTTCAAATACCAAGATGTCGAGTCGTTTTTTCATGTTTCAAATCCTTTGTGATGACCTCCGCCATGCCGTTTGCATCGAGTTTCAGAAGCGCGAGCGCCTCGCTGACGGTCATTTGCTTGACAAATTCGTCGCCGATTGCCTTGATGTGATAGTTGCCCTTGAAGCCCCTGAATACTACCAGGTCGGAGAAATTGCGCGCGATACCGCCGTTTTTGACGCCTTCCTCAAAGAACCAAATCTGCTCGAAGCGCGAGGCAAAGAACACCGCCTCGCCGCTGACGGGCTTGATTTTGCAGAGCTTGAGAATGCAGACGTCAACGCC
>CADBSZ010000091.1 GCA_902797525.1 uncultured Ruminococcus sp.
CGCAGACAGTATTTTGGTGAGACCGACGAAACCGTCAACAAGAGAACCAAGGCTGCTTTGGCGGCAGGCTTAAAGCCCATCGTTTGCGTCGGCGAACTGCTTTGGGAGCGTGAGTGCAACATTACCGAGGAGGTTATCGCGCGCCAGATTAAGCTCGATTTGTGGGACGTTACCGAGGACGAGCTGAAGAACGTTGTCATCGCTTACGAGCCTGTTTGGGCAATCGGCACCGGCAAAACCGCTACTGCGGAGCAGGCTGAGGAAGTTTGCGCGTTCATCCGCGCTCAGCTTGCCAAGCTTTACAACCAGGCTGCTGCGGACGCTGTTACCATTCAGTACGGCGGCTCCATGAACGACGGCAACGCCGACGAGCTGCTCTCCAAGACCAACGTTGACGGCGGCTTGATTGGCGGCGCTTCCCTTGTTGCCGAGAAATTCGCGGCGATTGTAAAAGCAGCATCAAAATAATCAGCGTAACGCTGCATCCGGTGCGCCTTTGGTAAATTAACGCGAACCATGCGTTAAGTGAACGGCGCGTCAAAGCATTGCAACTTTTTCACATTCAACAAGAAAGGACTTTACTTATGAAAAAGCCTTTAATTTTAATGATTCTTGACGGCTTCGGCGTAGGCAAAAAGGGCGAGGAAAAGGCAAACGCCATTCTTGCCGCCAACACGCCGAACATCGACAAGCTCTTTGCCGAGAATCCGCTGACGCAAATCGGCGCTTCGGGCATGGACGTCGGTTTGCCGGACGGTCAGATGGGCAACAGCGAGGTCGGCCACACCAACATCGGCGCCGGCAGAATCGTGTATCAGGAGCTGACCAGAATCACCAAGACCATCAACGAGGACAAGCTCAAGGACAACGAGGAAATTGTTGCCGCGATGGACAACGCCCTGAACAACGGCACCGACCTTCACCTGTTCGGTCTGCTCTCCCCCGGCGGTGTTCACAGCCACAACACCCACCTCTACGGCATTTTGGAGCTTGCCAAGAAAAAAGGTCTGAAAAACGTTTATATTCACGCTTTTCTTGACGGACGCGACGTTCCTCCCTCCAGCGCGGCGGATTATATTGCCGAGGCGATGAAAAAATGCGAGGAAATCGGCGTAGGCAAAATTGCCACCGTCATGGGCAGATATTACGCCATGGACAGAGACAACCGCTGGGAGCGCGTTGAAAAGGCATATGCCGCGCTTGTTTACGGCGAGGGCGTTGAAAAGGAATGCCCTGTTTGCGCCGTAAAAGACAGCTATGCCGACGGCGTAACCGACGAGTTTGTGATTCCTGCCGTGATTAAGGGCGGCGCAACCGTGAAGCCCAACGACAGCGTCATCTTCTATAACTTCCGCCCCGACAGAGCGCGCGAAATCACCCGCACCTTTGTGGATCCCGATTTTAAGGGCTTTGAGCGCAAAAACGGTTTCTTCCCGCTGTACTATGTCTGCATGACGCAGTATGACGCGACGATGCCGAACGTACATATCGCTTTTAAGCCCCAGACGCTTGCAAACACCATGGGCGAATATATTTCGAGCCTCGGCATGAAACAGCTCAGAATCGCCGAAACCGAAAAGTACGCGCATGTAACCTTCTTCTTCAACGGCGGCGTTGAAAAGCAGTATGAGGGCGAGGACAGAATCCTCGTTAAATCCCCCTCGGTTGCTACCTACGATTTGCAGCCCGAGATGAGCGCCTACGAGGTAAAGGACAAGCTGGTTGACGCCATTCACAGCGGCGTTTACGACATGATTATCCTCAACTTTGCCAACTGCGACATGGTCGGCCACACCGGCGTGTTTGAAGCGGCTGTGAAGGCAGTTGAGGCGGTTGACGACTGCGTCGGTCAGGTTGTCAGCGCGATTCGCGAGATGGACGGCGTGGCGTTGATTACCGCCGACCACGGCAACGCGGACAAGATGATTGACGAAAACGGCGAACCGTTTACCGCGCACACCACCAACCCTGTTCCCTTCTGCGTTATCGGCTACGACTGCAAGCTGCGCGAAGGCGGTGTTTTGGCGGACATCGCGCCCACTATGCTCAAAATTATGAACCTGCCCCAGCCCGAAGAAATGAGCGGCAAGAGCATTATTATTTGATAACAAATCAATCGAAATGCCCCCAAGTAATCGGGGGCATTTTGATAACAAAGAGGCATTTTCTATGACGGACTATCCATTTGACAAACGGCAAACGAATATTGCCAAAGGCGTGGCGACGCTGCTGCTCTTGTGGCACCACCTGTTTTACGCCCATCCCAACGTGTATAAGCGATTTACTTCGCTGTGGATGTACACCGACTCTATGCCGATGGAAGCGCAAATTTCGCGCATGTGCAAGGTGTGCGTGGCGACGTTTTTGCTTTTGAGCGGCTACGGCCTGCTGAAAAGCTGGGAAAGCCGCGCGAGGCGTACGCTCGGCGGTGAACAGTATAAAATGAGCGTCAAACAGCAGCTGTTGTTCGTGAAAAATCACCTGATTAAGCTGATGAGCGATTATTGGTTGATTTTCGTGATTTTTGTGCCGATGGGGCTTTGTTTCGGCTTCAACTTCTGGGAAAAGTATCAGCACAGCATCCGCTATGCCGTCACCGACTTTTTCGGCCTGGCATATTTTTTCAACACCCCGACCATGAACGACACATGGTGGTTTATGAGCGCGATTATTTTGTTGTATCTGATTTTTCCGCTGTTAATGCGCGCTATGCGCTGGTCGCCCGAGGCGCTGGTGGTTGTGTCGTTTATCGCAATGAAGTCCACATGGCTGACCGAACTTCCCTGTGTCGGCATGCTGTTCATCTGGACTCCGCCGTTTGTGCTGGGTATGTATTTTGCGCACGTCAATGGTCTTGCGCGCATTGAACGGCACGCAAACAACTGGGGCAAGCGGATTGTTTTGACGGTTAGCCTGCTGTATCTCGGCGGCCTTCTAAAGCATTATTCGGGCTATCAGGTGTATTTTGATTCTATTTTCGCGTTGGCTGTGGTGCTGTTTTGCTATCTCGTTGTGTCGCGCATTCCGTTTGTGCGCAAGGGCATGGAGGTGCTCGGCTCCTTCAGCGGCTTGATTTTCATGTTCCACACGTTTATTTATCACGATTATTTCCGCTCGTTTATTTACAGCTTCCGATACGCGCCGCTGATTATGCTCGTGCTGACGCTGATTTGCTTAGTAATAGCCGTTGGTCTGAAATATCTGAAAAAACTGATACGGTATGACAAGCTTGTCGCGCTGATAACGAAATAGAAACAATCAAAAGGTTATTAAAACAATCCAAACAACCGAAGAAGAAAAAGAAGAGAAAGAAAAAACAGCAAAACATCGTCGCTTCTGCTGTTCTCTCTTTCTCTCTTTTCTTTTTTATCTCTGATAATGGGAATGACAAGAATGGTGAGGAACCTTCAATTCATGAAAATGCACAAAAAAGGCAAAAAAGTTTGTGCAAGATAATATGAAAGCACAATAAAAAAAGCAAATTGCACAAATGAATCCGCCTTGAGTTGTTCAAAGAGCGGATTTTTTCATTTTTCTAAAAACGCATTGTTAATTGTGTACAAATATGTTATACTAAATGAGTGATATTTTATATATTTGCTGAATAAAGATATCATGATTTAGATTTTTGAAATTTATTTTGAAGGGAGTTTTTTCTTTGAAACAATATGACGCGAAAAAGATTTTAAATATCGCGCTGGCAGGTCACAGCGGCTGCGGTAAGACATCGGTTGCAGAGTCGATTTTGTATCTCGCAAAGGCGAGCGACAGACTCGGCAAGATTGCCGACGGCAACACCACGCTGGACTATGACAGCGAGGAAATTAAGCGCCAGGCGTCGATTATGACCGCTGTTGCGCCGATAGAGTGGAAAGGAACCAAAATCAACCTGATTGACACCCCCGGTCTGTTTGACTTTGCCGGCGGCGTTGCCGAAGGCATGCGCGCGGCAGACACCGCTTTGATTGTTGTGTCGGGCAAGGACGGCGTGAATGTCGGCACCGAAAAAGCGGTTGAGGCCGCAACCAAGGCAGGCTTGACAAAGGTATTCTTCGTCAACGGTCTGTGCGACGAGGACGCGCGCTTCTATCGCGTATTTGAAAATCTGAAATCCACCTTCGGCCCCTCGGTGTGCCCGGTGGTTGTTCCCTATATTGTTGACGGTCAGGCGAACACTTATGTTAACCTGTTTGATTATAAGGCGTATGAATACGGCACCGACGGCAGCGTAAAGCCCACCGCGCTCCCCGACATGGGCACGCGTCTGGAAGGCCTGCGCGAAGCGATTAAGGAAGCCGTTGCCGAAACCAGCGAGGATTTGCTCGACAAGTTTATCATGGGCGAGGAGTTTACCCCCGAGGAAATCATCCTCGGCGTTTCGCAGGGCGTTAAGGACGGCACCATTTGCCCCGTTTTCTGCGGCGATGCGTACAACACCTTCGCGATTGACCAGCTGCTTAACAGCCTGACATGGCTGGCTCCCTCGGCGGCTGTCAAGGGCGAGGAAATCGGCGTTGACCTCGACGGCGAGCCTGTGGAAGTCAGCGTTAACCCCAACGCGGCAACTGCTGCGATTGTATTCAAGACCGTAGCCGACCCGTTTATCGGCAGACTGTCCTATGTGAAGGTTGTTTCCGGCAAGATTTCACCCGACGTTCCCGTTATCAACATGCGCACCGGCTCTCCCGAGCGTATTTCCAAAGTGCTCACCATGACCGGCAAAAAACAGAGCGACACCGACTTCATCGGCGCAGGCGACATCGGCGCGATTCCGAAATTGGTTGCCACCAAGACCGGCGACACCCTCTGCTCGCCGCTGAGAAAGGTGATTTTGGACGGCATTGATTATCCCGTTTCAAGCTACACCATGGCAATTTACCCCGCAAAGAAGGGCGACGAGGACAAGGTTGCGCAGGCAGTGGGCAAGCTGGC
>CADBSZ010000092.1 GCA_902797525.1 uncultured Ruminococcus sp.
AGCCCCTTGCAGTGCAAGGAGCTTTCGCGCAAATTAAAAATTAATGAATTTTTTTCAGCGCCAAATTGACCGGCAGGGCAAACAGTGCGGCGATGACGCATTTGGCGAGGTCAATGGGAATAAACGTTGCGGCAACGAGCATAAACGCGGTGCCGAAATCTCTGCCGGTCGCCAGCATAAAGCCGATAATACCGGGAAGGTAAACGCAGGGGATCCCCACTGCAATCGCCACGACAATGTAACGCACCAACGCGAACCTGCCGTCAGACTTGCCCTTTAACAGACTCACCAAAAAGCTTGCGATAATAAAGCCGATAATGAATCCGCCCGTGGGGCTTGCAATTGCGCCGAAGCCGCTTTTGTAGCCCGAGAACACCGGCAGGCCGATTATGCCGAGCAGGGTGTAAATCAGCTGCGCCGCCAATGCATGCACCGGCTTTAGAATCAGCGCGACCAAAATCACAATCAGCACCTGCAGGGTGAACGCGATGTTAATCGGCGTGGGAATTGACAGCGGCGAGAGCACGCACAGCAGCGCCGCGCAGACCGCAATTTGCGTCATATTCAGAGTGGTTTGACGGATATTGAGTTTTGAATTTGCCATAATGTCAACCTTTCGTTTTTTAACTGTTGACATTATATCACTGTATTCAGCATATGTCAACTATAATCTTGCTGTCGGTTGACAATTAAAAAGCGGTTGAAATCCTTATGCTTTTGTGGTACACTAAAGAAGAAAGAGGGTTATCCGATGAAAAAATGCGACTATTGCGCGAAAGAAATCTCTTATTATGACCAATACTGCTGCAAGGAATGCGAGCGCCTGACGCTTGAATATCATCAGCGCACCGAGCGGTTTTCAAAATTATTTTATATCGTCAACACCATCTGCGTGTTCGGCATTCCCGTGGGACTGTTTTTGGCGTCCTTTTCACCGGCGGTCGGCCTCACCGTCGCCACACTGTCGTGCGTGGTGCTGGGACTGATGCTGATTTTCCTGCCGTTTCCCACCGAGAGCATGATTCGAAAGCACAAGCTCCAAAAGGCGATTAAAATCAGCCGAATTTTTGGCGGCTGCGTCATCGGTTTGGGTGTGCTGATTGTCGGCTTGGCGTTTATTTTGAAAAAATAATTTTTGAAACAGAATAAAACAAATTTTTGCGTCAATACTATTATCATCATTCTGTAAGGAGGCTTAGGAATGTTAGATAAAATAGCATTGACGCTTTTGATTATCGGCGGTCTGAACTGGGGCAGCATCGGCATTTTCCAGTTTGACCTGGTCGGTTTTATCGGCGGCGGTCAAAACGGCGTTATCAGCCGCATTATCTATATCGTTGTCGCCCTGGCGGCAATCTGGTGCATTTCGCTGCTGTTCCGCGACACGCGCGACACCATTGTCAGCGACAGGCACGTGACGAATGCGTAAGCAGCGTGACGCTGCACTCAATCCCGCCTTTTGTAACGTTTTCTTTTTACAAAACCTTCATTAACGGCGGGGACAACATGAAGAAATTTCAAAATGAAAAAAAGGGGCGCGTCCAAACGACGTGCCCCTATGTCATACAAAAATAGTGACGAATTACAAATTAGCAACAATATCTCTGGTGTCTCTCGCGATAACCATTTCCTCGTCGGTGGCAATCAGCTCAACGCGGATTTTGGATTCGGGCTTGGTCAGCATGCCCTGCTTGCCGTGAATGGTCGCGTTGTTTACGTCCTTGTCCAGCTCAACGCCGAGGCAGGTCAGATAATCGCAAACCTTCTCGCGCAGAACGGGCTGGTTTTCGCCGAGACCTGCGGTGAAAACAATCGCGTCGCAGCCGCCCATCGCTACATAATAGCTGCCGATATACTGCGCAATCTGATAATACAGCATGTCGTGCGCCAGCTTTGCCCTGGGATTGCCTTCGTTTTCGGCGGCGGTAACGTCTCTGTCGTCAGACGATACGCCCGAAACACCCAGCAGACCGGACTTTTTGTTGAGCATGTTGCTCATTTCGTCCATGCTCATGCCTTCCTTTTCACCGATGAAGGTGACAACCGAGGGGTCAAGCGAGCCGGAGCGCGTGCCCATCATAAAGCCGCCCAGCGGAGTCAGACCCATGCTGGTGTCAATCACCTTGCCGTACTTCACGGCGGTGATGGAGGAACCGTTGCCGATGTGGCAGGTAATGATTTTCAGCTCCTCAATGGGCTTGCCCATCAGCTCAGCCATTTTTGCGCTGACATAGCGGTGGGAGGTGCCGTGGAAGCCGTACTTTCTCACGCCGTACTTTTCATAGTATTCATAGGGAACCGCAAACATATACGCCTTGTCGGGCATGGTCTGATGGAACGCGGTGTCAAATACAACCACCTGCGGAACATCCTTGCCGAACACCTCGGTGCAGGCGTCAATACCCTGAACGTGAGCGGGATTGTGCAGCGGCGCCAAAGGAGACAGCTCCTTAATTTTGTCGAGAACATCGTCGTCAATCAGCACGGAATGGTCAAAATACGCGCCGCCTTGTACGATACGGTGGCCGATGGCGGACACCTCGCTCAGGCTCTTGATAGCGCCGACCTCGGGATCGAGCAGCGCGTTTTTCACTGCCTCAAACGCCTGGGTGTGATTTTTCATTTCCGTCTTGCGCTCGATTTTGCTGCCGTCGGGAGCCTTAAAGCCGATAAAGGCGCCGTCGGTGCCGATTCTTTCGCAGTTGCCCTTTGCAAGCACGCTTTCGTCCGTCATGTCAATGAGCTGATATTTCAGCGACGAGCTGCCTGCGTTGATGACTAAAACTTTCATTTAAAACAATCCCTTCTATTGATTCGTATTCAAAAATCATGTATAATATTAACAAATACACTTCTTATCATACATGATTCCTGTTGAGTTTTCAAGAGTTTTTTTGCATTTTTTTGCATTTTTTAGGATGTGATGGTCATGGCGACAGCCGTTATTTGTGAATTTAATCCGTTTCATAACGGGCACAAATACCTGCTTGAACAGGCGCGCGCCAAAACGGGCGGTCCGCTGATTGCGATAATGAGCGGCAGCTTTACCCAGCGCGGCGAGGCAGCGGTGTGCTCCAAATTCGAACGAGCCGAAACAGCGCTGAAAAACGGCGCGGATTTGGTGGTGGAGCTGCCGACGGTTTACGCTGTGGCAGCCGCGCGGCGTTTTGCACAGGGCGGCGTAAGCATCGCCAAGGCGTTTGGCGTGAGCACTCTTGTGTTCGGCTGTGAAACCGCCAGCAGCAGGCTGCTGGCAGAGGCGGCTGTCGCGATGGACAACCCCAAGGTGAACGCGCTCATCGCCGCGCAAATGAAGGAAGGCGCATATTTTCCGCAGGCGGCGGAGCGTGCGGTGCGCCGTGAGTTCGGCGACGGCGCCGCCGGTGTGCTGACCTCTCCGAACAATATCCTTGCGGTGGAATATTTGCGCGAGCTGTCGGGCAGCGACATTCTTCCGCTGCCGGTCAAGCGCGTCGGCACGGCGCACGACAGCGAAAGCACCGACGGCTGTTTTGCCTCGGCTTCAAACATCCGCGCCATGCTCCGCAGGGGAGAGGACGCGTCTGCTTTTCTGCCCGAAGCGCCGCGGGACATCACCTATCCCGGCTTGCTGGAGCGCGCCCTGTTGTTTCGCTTCCGCTCCATGAGTCTTGCCGACTGGCAGGCGCTGCCCGAGGTGGGCGAGGGGCTTGAAAACCGGATTGCCGCTGCGGTACGTGAAAATAATTCTGTAAAAGAAATAATCGAGGCGGTCAAAACCAAGCGCTACACCCACGCGCGCCTGCGCCGGATTTTGTGCTGTGCCGCGCTCGGCATTACGGAAGACCTGCAATCGCGCAGGGCAACCTACGCGCGCGTGCTCGGCTTTACCGCCGAGGGGGAGAAGCTGATGAAAAACTGCGCCTTTGAGGTGGTGACCTCTCCTGCCAAGCTGATGAAATCCGACAGTGAAAACCGCGCGTTTTTGCAAAAGGACATCCTTGCCACCGACCTCGCTGCATTGGCGTATAATCCTGTCAAACCGTGCGCTTTGGACTATCACACAAAAATCATTCGCAGCAATCGTGCATAATCACGAAATTTTTTGACGAATGTACAAAATTGCCTAAAAATATTTACATAAAAATCAAAAAATCCCCTTGTAAATTTGGATAAAATTGAGTATAATATAGTAAATAGTTGTAAATTAACCTGATTGGAATTTACAGTCGATTTCTATATTTTTTTAAGAAATGAGGTATACTATGGCATTTTCAGTTAATGACAACAGACCCCCTCTCGAACAATTTTTGCAGGGTGAGGCCGCAAGAGCCTATCATTTCCTCGGATCTCACTTTGAAAACTGGGACGGCCGTCAGGGCGTTGTTTTCAGAGTTTGGGCGCCGAACGCAAAATCTGTTTCTGTTGTAGGTGATTTTAACGATTGGAATCCCGACGCACATTTCATGTATCGTATCTCAGACTCCGGTGTTTGGGAGCTGTTCATCGAAGGCGTTTGGGAGTTTGCGTGCTATAAATACTGCGTTGAAACCCCGTGGAACGAGCGCATAATGAAAACCGACCCCTATGCGTTCCATTGTCAAACCCGTCCCGAAAACGCATCGCGCACCTATCATATCTATGATTACCAGTGGAACGACGGCGAGTGGGTTCAGTGGAAAAAGGACCATCCACACAAAAAGCAGGCGATCAACGTTTATGAGGTGAACGCCGGCTCCTGGAAAAAATACGACGACGGCAACTTCTACAGCTACCGCGCTCTGGCGGACGAGCTGATTCCGTATGTGAAGAAGATGGGCTACACGCACATTGAGTTCATGCCGCTCACCGAGTTCCCCTTCGACGGCAGCTGGGGCTATCAGGTAACCGGCTACTATGCCGCTACCTCGCGTTACGGCGAGCCGAAGGATTTGATGTATTTCGTTGACCGCGCTCATCAGGAGGGCATCGGCGTAATCCTCGACTGGGTGCCCGCGCACTTCCCCAAGGACGCGCACGGTCTGGCGCGCTTTGACGGCACCGGCTGCTATGAGTACGAGGACTGGAGAATCGGCGAGCACAAGGAATGGGGCACCTACATCTTCAACTACGGCAGATATGAGGTTACCAGCTTTTTGATTTCGTCCGCGATGTTCTGGCTCGACATGTATCACATCGACGGCATTCGCGTTGACGCGGTTGCTTCCATGCTTTATCTCGACTACAACCGCAAGGACGGCGAGTGGATTGCCAACGCTTACGGCGGCAGAGAAAACCTCGTTGC
>CADBSZ010000093.1 GCA_902797525.1 uncultured Ruminococcus sp.
GGTCGGCAACTCCAAATGCGGCGATATTATGAAAATGTATATCAAGGTGGACGACAACACCATCTCCGACGTCAAGTTCAAAACCTTCGGCTGCGGCGCGGCAATCGCCACCAGCAGCATGGCGACCGAGCTGATTAAGGGCAAATCCGTTGACGAAGCCCTGCAGCTCACCAACAAGGCGGTGATGGAAGCCCTCGACGGACTTCCGCCTGTTAAGGTGCACTGCTCTGTTCTTGCCGAGGAAGCGATTAAGGCGGCGGTGTCCGACTACTACAAAAAGCGCGGCGTCGACCCCGAGCCGCTGCTGATGAAAAACTGAATCTTTCAGGTCAAGGGCGGCTCTTTTGAGCCGTTCTTTTTCGGCAGTGTATGCAGTGTATGCCACGGTGTACCTTTTTGAGGGTGCATACACCGGTCTACACAAAAAATCGGCCGGGAGCGGCGCGGCTTTTCCGCACCGGTCACCCGACCGTGTTTTTTATTCTTTTGTTGGAAACCAATGCGGCTTTTAACCGAGTTTTTTTGCTCGGAAACCGATGTGTTTTTTATGCGCGCTGTCTTCCCGAACTGAAAAAATCAGTAGTTTTCTGCGTGGATTTCAAAATAGGACTGCGGATGTGCGCAGACGGGGCAGATGTCGGGGGCTTTTTCGCCGACGACAATGTGACCGCAGTTGCGGCATTCCCACACCTTGACCTCGCTCTTTTGGAACACCTCCTGCATTTCTACGTTTTTCAGCAGCGCGCGGTAGCGTTCCTCGTGGTGCTTTTCGATTTCACCCACGGCGCGGAACTTTGCCGCCAGCTCGGGAAAGCCCTCCTCCTCGGCGGTTTTGGCAAAGCCCTCGTACATGTCCGTCCACTCGTAGTTTTCGCCGTCGGCGGCTGCCGCCAGATTCTCGGGCGTGGAGCCGATGGCGTTGAGCTCCTTAAACCACATTTTGGCGTGCTCCTTTTCGTTGTCGGCTGTCTTTAAAAACAGCGCGGCAATCTGCTCAAAGCCGTCCTTTTTCGCCTTGGACGCAAAGTAGGTATACTTGTTGCGCGCCTCGGATTCGCCCGAAAATGCCGCGCGCAGGTTTTTCTCGGTTTGTGTGCCTTCATATTTGTTTGCCATGGTATTTCCTCCTTTGGGAATAGTATTTGCTTTGCGTGTAAGAATATGCAAAAGTGCCGGCGGGCACTCTCACCCGCCTTTGGAAAGGATGTATGTAAGGTGACATTCCTGCAACGGCGGGGTCAAAATATAGAAGTTTTCAATAAAGCAAAAGACACGGAAAACCGAGCCTTCGTGTTTTTAAAGCGTGCCGAAAATACGGTCGCCTGCGTCGCCCAAGCCGGGGCAGATGTAGGCGTTTTCGTTTAAGCAGCGGTCAAGACAGCCGACATACAGCTGAATGTCGGGGTGCGCCTTCATCAGGGTGCTCACGCCCTCGGGAGCCGCGATAACCGACATAAATTTAATCTTTTTGCCGCCGCGCGCCTTAATAAAATCAACCGCGGCAACTGCCGAGCCGCCGGTTGCCAGCATGGGGTCAACAACGACGATTTGTCTTTCGTCAATCGCCTCGGGCAGTTTGCAGTAATATTCGTGAGGAAGATGGGTTTCGGGGTCGCGGTACAAGCCGATGTGACCGACCTTTGCGGACGGAACCAGCGCCAAAATGCCGCTTACCATGCCGAGTCCTGCGCGCAGAATCGGCACAACCGCCAGCTTTTTGCCGTTGATAACGGGCTGAACGGTTTTTTCAATCGGGGTTTCCACCTCGATGTCTGCGGTGGGCAGGTCAGCCAGCGCCTCATAGCCCATCAGCATTGCAATTTCCTCAATCAGCTTGCGAAATTCGTTGGTGCCTGTGGCGGTCTTGCGAAGAAGGGTAATTTTATGTTTGATTAACGGATGAGTCATGTAGGATACCGACATTTTCATTTCCTGCCTTTCGAAATTCTGTTATATTGTTTTTAGGTAGTCTACGATTTTTTCAAACTGCATGGAGTGCGACGCTTTTACCAGCACGGTGTCGTTGTCCCGCAGCAGCGCGGGCAGCTCTTTAACCGCCGCCTCAATGCTCTCAAACCAAACGCCGTTTGCGCCCTTTGCCAGCTCCTTTGCAAGCGGGCCGACGGCGATAACGCGGTCAATGCCCAGCTCCTTGGCATAGGCGCCGGTGTCGAAGTGCAGCGCCAGCTCGTTGACGCCCAGCTCCTTCATGTCGCCGAGAATCGCCACGGTTCTGCCGCTGAAGTTTTTAAGCGTGTCAAGCGACGCCTTGACCGAGGTGGGGTTGGCGTTGTAGCAGTCGTCGATAATGCGCAGCCTGCCGGTGTTCACCACATTCGCGCGGCTGCCGACGGTTTTGTATGACTCCACGCCGCGAATCAGCTCGTCGTCGCTGAGTCCGAGCAGCCTGCCTGCGGCAACCGCCGCCAAGGCGTTTGACACCATGTAGCTGCCGATGGCCGGAATGGTGACGTCCAGCCGCTTATCCTCAAAGCAGAGGGTGCAGCGCACGCCGCCCTCGCCGTTGTTCTCAATGTTTTCGGCATGATAGGGATTGTTTGAATCCAAACCGAAGAAAACGGGCTTTTTGCCCCGAACCGTCTCAACGGTGCGCAGCTTGTCGTCGTCGCCGTTCAGAATGAACGCCGCGCCCTCGCGCGCATAGCGGAACATTTCGGTTTTTGCCTTCAGCACGCCGTCGCGGTCGCCCAAATTCTCCAGGTGGCAGCAGCCGATGATTGTCAGCACACAGATGGTGGGCTGCGCCATTTCGGCAAGGCGCGTCATTTCGCCAAAGCCCGAAATGCCCATTTCAATCACCGCGGCCTCGGCGTCCTCGGGCATGCTCAGCAGCGTCAGCGGAACGCCCAGCTCGTTGTTGAGGTTGCCCTGTGTTTTGTGGGTTTTGTATTTTTGCGACAGCACCGCGTACAGCATTTCCTTGGTGGAGGTTTTGCCCACGCTGCCCGACACGCCCACAACGGGAATGTCGAACTTTTCGCGGTATGCCTTGCCGATTTTCTTGACCGCCTCTAAGGTTGAGGGCACCAGAATATACGGCTTTTCCACCTGCAGGGGCGCTGTTTCGCAAATGGCGCAAATCGCGCCGCTGTCGTAGCATTTTTTGATAAAATCGTGGCCGTCAACGCGTTCGCCCTTGATGGCGAGAAACAGCGAGCCGTCCTTAATCTGCCGGCTGTCGCGCTCGACCGAGGTGATGACCGCGCTTTTCATTTCGTCGCTGCCGACGTAAATGCCGCCGCACGCCTCGGCGATTTCGGCTAGTGTAAATGGTTTCATACGGCACCTTTTTCCGAGTATTTTTCGAGTGATTTTTTAATAATCTGCTCGCACAGCTCCGGGTAGCTGACGCCCTCAACCGCGGCTTCCTGCGGCAGCAGGCTGGTGGGAGTCATGCCGGGCAGGGTGTTTGCCTCCAGGCAATAGGCGTTGTTGCCCTTGTCGAGAATAAAGTCCACGCGCGCGTAGCTTTCGAGGTGCAGCGCCTTGTATGCCGCCAGCGCCGCGTCGCGTAAAATTCTGTCCTGCTCGGTGGTGATGTCGGCAGGACATTTTTCGTCAGCCGCGCCTGCCTGATATTTTGTTTTGTAATCATAAAATCCGCTCTTGGGAATAATCTCAATCGGGGGCAGCGCGTGACCGCCGACAATGCCGACCGAAAATTCTCTGCCCTTGACGTACTGCTCCACGACGATTTCACTTTCTCCGTAGGCAAACGCCTCCTTCACGGATTGGCGGAAGTCCTCTTTGTTTTCCACAATGGTAATGCCCACGCTGGAGCCGCCCGAGCAGGGCTTTACCACGCAGGGAAAAATCTTCCAGCTCACGGTGTCGGCTTCGTTCTTAAAAATTTCGCCGCGCGGCGTGAGCACCTTGTTTTGCAGCAGCACGCTTTTGGTAAGTCCCTTGTTCATCGCCAGCGCCGAACCGAGATAGCCCGAGCCGGTGTATTTTAAGCCGAGCAAATCAAACGTCGCCTGAATCTGACCGTTTTCGCCCTCGCCGCCGTGCAGCGCCAAAAAGGTGATGTCGGCAAACGAGCAGATGTCAATCACGTTTTCGCCGATGAAGCGGTTGGATTTGTCGCGGCGGTTTTCGCGGATTTCGTCAATATCCGAAATCGTTTCGCCGACCTTAATGCTGTCGGTAAAGCTGTAGTTTTGCTTAAACAGCTCGTCAACGTCCAAAATATTCTGCTCATAGCCCGTAAAAACGTCGAGCAGCACCACCTCGTGGCCTTTTTCTCTCAGCGCGGCAGCCACCAACAGACCCGACGAAATTGACACGTCGCGCTCGGTGCTTGTGCCGCCCGCAAGAACAACTATTCTCATAAGTAAGCCCCTTCAATCAAATCATAAACCCATTGTGACCCCAGTATTTGACCTCTTCAAATTTGACAAAGCAGTTTTTGCTCAAAATGCCTGCCTCGTCGCTGAGAATCATGCAAATCGCGCCGGTCAGCCGTTGATACGCGTCCTTGGTAGACTCGCCGAACAGATTAACCTCCACCATCGCCATGCGCGAGGCGGCGTCGCGGTGAAACGCCATATCCACTCCGTCTTCAACAGCAACCATCAGTGAGTTGTCGCTTTTTCCCGGAATGATGCTGATACAGTCAAACAGTCGTCTTTTGATGATTTCTTTCTTGTCTTTGGGTAATTTTGCGTTTGTTTTAACGTTAATAGATGGCATTTGCGTATTAACTCCTATAAATTATACTCGTTATTGGTTTTTTGCAGACTCATATAAAATATATTCGTTTTTTATTATAATATTAATCAGTGCCGTTGTCAATTGCGAATTGCCGCACTATCGGGCGTAAACGTTGTTGCCCTCGCTGTCAATGGCGACAATGCACGGAAAATCCTCAACGGTGTAGCGCCGAATTGCCTCGGTGCCCAAATCCTCATAGCACAAAAGCTCCTCTTTTTTAATGCTTTTGGCAATCAGTGCGGCGGCGCCGCCCACAGCGGCAAAGTATACCGCCTTGTTTTTGATGATGGAATCAATTACAGCCTGCGAGCGCGCGCCCTTGCCGATCATGCCCTTCATGCCCAAATCGAGCAGGGCGGGGGTGAACCTGTCCATGCGGTAGCTCGAGGTGGGGCCTGCCGGGCCGACAACATAGCCGGGCTTTGCCGGCGCGGGGCCGACATAATAAATCAGCTCGCCCCTCAAATCAACCGGCAGCGGCTCGCCTTTTTCTATCAGTTCAAACAGCCGCTTGTGCGCCGCGTCGCGGCCGGTGATCATCGTGCCCGTCAGCAGCACGCTGTCGCCTGCCTTTAAGTTTTTTATGTCTTCATCTTGAATCGGTAGGGTAATCCTTTTGGTCATGGCGTCCTCCTAAATTTCGGCGGTTGCGTGGCGCGCCGCGTGACAACAGATGTTCACGGCAACGGGCATGCCTGCGATGTGGGTGGGCGCAGTTTCAATGTTTACGCCCAGCGCGGTGGTTTTGCCGCCCAAGCCGGCAGGGCCGAAGCCCATTTTGTTGATTTCCGAAAGCAGCTCGTCCTCCATGGCGGCATAGCGCGAATCGGAATGACGGGTGTCAATTGCGCGGAAGGTCGCCTTTTTGGCAAGCTGCGCCGCGCGCTCAAAGGTGCCGCCGATGCCCACGCCCACCACAATCGGCGGACAGGGGTTGGGACCTGCGGCGCGCACGGTGTCGAGAATAAACTGCTTTACTCCCTCAACGCCGTAGGCAGGCGTCAGCATTTTGATTGCGGACATGTTTTCGCTGCCAAAGCCCTTGCCGCCGGCGGTAATGCGGATTTTGTCGCCGCTGACAATTTTGGTGTGAATAATCGCCGGGGTGTTGTCGCGCGTGTTCACGCGGTCAAACACCGGGTCACTGACAACGCTCTTGCGCAGATA